>CANKWG010000096.1 GCA_947487325.1 Oxalobacteraceae bacterium
CGCGGCTGGCAGCCAATTCATGAACCGCACTTGCAAATACTTGCGCGCGATGTGCATAGTCTTTAAACATGTCAAAGCTTGCGCATGCGGGGGATAACAAGACGGTGTCGCCTTCGCTTGCGATTTCTGCGGCACGTTGTACGGCCTGCTCCAGCGTCCAGCAATCCGTGAGTGTGACCCCAGTATCAGCCAGCGCTGTGCGAATGGCGGGACCGTCACGGCCAATCAGCATCACTGCGCGCACATGATGTTTTACTGCAGGGGCCAGCGGTGCGAAATCCTGACCTTTGCCATCACCGCCTGCAACAAGAATCAGATGGGGACTTTCGCTCTGCCCTAGGCCCTCGATCGCAGCGACCGTCGCGCCAACATTCGTGCCTTTACTGTCATCGACATAATCAACACCGCCAACCGTCGCAATCAGCTCAACGCGATGTGGCTCGCCCCGATACTGACGCGCCGCATGCAGCAAGGGTGCCAGTGACAAACCAATGGCGCGGCAGAGTGCAAGTGCCGCCAATACATTGGTCGCATTGTGCTGGCCGCGAACTTTCAATGCATCGGCAGGCATGAGCCGGTTCATGAACAACTCGGTCTCGGCTGCGGCCTTGCCACGCTTTTTCTTTTCACCTTCTTCGGTGCTTATCGCCAGCATTAGCCATTGCATGCCGTGCTCAGTCGATAAACCTAAACTGTCAGCCTCCGCCGGAAGATCGGTACCAAAACTGACGCAATGGGCTTTCGAGCTGGCCATCTTGATGCTACGTACATCATTGCGATTAAGCACACGAACAGTATCAGGGCCGAAGATACGAGCTTTGGCATCAGCATAGGCATTCATGTCGCCATGCCAGTCGAGATGGTCCTGCGTGATATTGAGTACAGTCGCCGCATCCGCATTGAGGCTGAATGTGTTGAACAACTGAAAGCTGGACAACTCCAGCACCCAGCACTGTGGCAGTTCGTCGTTCTCAATCGCATCTCGCAATACATCCAGCGCAGCCGGACTGATATTGCCAGCGACTTTTACAGACAAACCTGCGGCACGGCACAACTGTCCGGTGAGACTGGTGACCGTGGTTTTGCCATTGGTACCTGTGATGGCGATGATCTTGGGCTGGTAATCACGCTCGGCCTTCAATGCGGCGAGTGCTTGCGCGAAGATTTCGATTTCACCCCAGACCGGAATATTTTTTTCCTGCGCTGCGGGCAAGACTGCGGCGAGTTCATTGCTGGGCGATAAGCCCGGACTGACAGCCACCAGATCAACGCCATCAAGCAAGGCGGCAGTAAATTCACCGCTGATAAATTCCACCTGCGGACAAGCGTCTTTAAGTGCAGACAAACGTTCAGGACCAGGACGCGTATCGGCCACGCGCAAACGTGCACCGGCCTGCGCAAGCCAGAGCGCCATTGCGAGACCGGATTCACCGAGTCCGAGCACCAATACCTGTTTGTTCTGATAGTCCATATCGTTTATCGCAACTTCAAGGTCGACAGTCCGACCAGTACCAACATCATCGTGATGATCCAGAAACGTACGACGACCTGCGTTTCTTTCCAGCCTTTTTGTTCGAAGTGGTGATGCAGAGGTGCCATCAGCAGTACGCGTTTTCCAACCCCGGTGCGCATCTTGGTGTATTTAAAATAAGCCACCTGCAGCATCACCGATAAGGTTTCAACGACAAACACACCGCCCATGATGAAGAGCACGATTTCCTGCCGAACAATGACGGCAATCGTGCCCAAGGCACCACCGAGTGCTAGTGCGCCAACATCGCCCATGAAGACCTGCGCGGGATAGGCGTTAAACCACAAAAATGCCAGGCCAGCACCCGCCATCGCACCACAAAAAATCAGTAGCTCGCCCGCCCCCGGTATATGCGGAATCAGAAGATATTTCGAATAGGTCGCGCTGCCAGTGAGATACGCAAACAATCCCAATCCCGAACCCACCATCACCGTGGGCATGATGGCTAAACCGTCCAGACCATCGGTGAGATTCACCGCGTTGCTGGTGCCGACGATCACAAAATAGGTGAGTGCAATAAAGCCCCAGACACCCAGTGGATAGGTGATCGTTTTAAAGAACGGCACAATCAAATCCGTCTTCGGTGGCAATTCCATTGAGAAGCCGGATTGCACCCACTCGGTAAACAATGCCCAAACTTTGAGATTGGTCGGGCCCGAAACCGAGAACGCGAGATAGAACGCCGCAAGCAGTCCAATCAGCGACTGCCACAAATACTTCTCGCGTGAGGCCATGCCATTCGGATCTTTGTAAACAACCTTGCGATAGTCGTCGACCCAACCAATCACACCAAAACCTAGCGTCACAATCAATACAGGCCAGATAAAGCGGTTGCTCCAGTCACCCCACAACAAGGTAGAGACTGCAATGCCAATCAGGATCAACGCGCCACCCATGGTGGGCGTGCCGGATTTAATCAAGTGCGTTTGAGGACCATCGGTACGCACTGCCTGACCGACCTTGAGCGTCGTGAGCATACGAATGACGGCCGGACCAGCGATTAAGCCGATCAGCAAAGCCGTCAGCGTTGCGAATACCGCGCGGAAGGTGATGAAGTTAAAGACCCGCAGTGCGCCGATCTGATCTTGAAAATGTTGGGCGAGCCAGAGCAGCATGTCAGTGGCCTCCCGCGTTTTGTCCGGTCAGATGACTGACCACACGTTCCATTTGCATGAAACGCGAGCCCTTGACCAGTATGCTGGCACCGGCGGGTACGCCGGTGATGACTTCAGTGAGTTTGTCCATGTCGTCAAAATGCACAGCACCCTGACCGAACGCTTGTGTAGCGTGACGTGCCAGTGTGCCGAGAGTAAATAAGCGATCGATGTGATGCGACTGTGCATAGGCACCGATCTCTTCGTGAAATGCAATGCCTTCGCTGCCAACTTCACCCATGTCGCCCAACACCAGCGTGCGAGGCGCTGGCGCAGCGGCCAGCACATCAATCGCAGCGCGCACTGAGTCGGGATTGGCGTTGTAGGTGTCATCAATCACCAAGGAACCGTTGGCTGCTGTCTTGCGCTGCAATCTTCCGGCAACCGGCGCGAAGCTCTCGAGACCGCGCGCGATGCTGTCAGCCTCAATGCCAACCGACATCGCAGCTGCACAGGCAGCGAGCGCATTGCGTACGTTATGCACACCGGCAGCAGACAGCTGAACTTTGAATTGCGTATCAGGCGTGCTGATCATGATCTGACTACCGAAGTCTTCTGCCTGCCATTGCGCGCTGATGTCGCATGACGCACTCAGACCAAAGGTGTGCATCGTGCGCGTGCTGGCATAGCGCTGCCAAAGCGACGTGTATTCCTCATCTCCGGGGAAAATCGCAGAACCTGCGTCACCGAGTCCGCGAATCACGGCACCATTTTCTTCGGCGACAGCAGCAACGCTAGCCATGAATTCCTGATGCTCGCGCTGAGCGTTGTTTACCAAGCCAACGGTGGGTTCGGCAATCTCGGCCAGACGCGCGATTTCACCGGGATGATTCATACCCATCTCGATCACGGCGGCACGATGCTGTGCTTCAAGCCGAAACAGGGTGAGTGGTACGCCAATTTCATTGTTCAAATTACCGCGCGTCGACAAGTAATTATCTTGTCCATACGCCGCTGCAAAAATCGAGGCGATCATCTCCTTCACCGTCGTCTTGCCATTACTGCCCGTGACGCCCACCACAGGTATCGCGAAACGCCGACGCCAGACTTGTGCGATCTGTCCGAGTGCATGACGGGTATCGGGCACGAGCAGTGCGGGCAGCGAAAAATTATCCGGCACACGCTCAGCCACGACTGCCGCAGCACCACGAGTAGCAACTTGCGATAAAAAGTCATGCGCATCGAAACGTTCGCCCCGCAATGCCACGAACAGATTGCCGGCAGCGACGGTCTGGCTATTGGTCGAAACACCTGTAAATTGTGCGGGCGCTGTCATGTGCGCACCGGCAATCGAAGGCAACAGATCAGCAAGGCTTGCTTGCATCAGTGGCCTCCGTTACGAGTAGCACGCGTGGCAAGCGCCAATGCGGCATGATCGGCGTCACGAAATGCGAGGCGACGGCCTTTGACTTCCTGATAATCTTCGTGACCTTTACCTGCCACCAGCACCACATCATTTTTTCCGGCATGGCGAATCGCATGCAGGATCGCGCTGGCGCGATCTTCAATCACCTGCAGCTTCGTACCGGCAGATTCAGCACCTGCGATGATCTGCGCAATGATGTCGGCGGGATCTTCGCTGCGTGGATTGTCGCTGGTGACAATCAGATGATCGGCCAACAAGGCTGCTGCACCCATCGGTGCGCGCTTACCCGCATCGCGATCACCACCACACCCGAACACGCACCACAATTCGCCCTGCCGCATCTGCGCAACGGGACGCAATGTCTCTAATGCCTTCTCAAGCGCATCCGGTGTGTGTGCATAATCAATCACCGCCAATGGCGCATCCACGCCGCCCTGCTGCTGCATGCGGCCAGGTACGGCGACCAGCGACTCCAGTGCCGATACGACGTTCTGCCACGACATACCCTGGCTAAACATTACGCCGGCAATGGCGAGTACATTGCTGACGTTGAATCGACCGATAAGCTGCGTTCGAACTACACCCTGACCCGACGGCGAATGCAGCATGAAACTTGTACCTTGCTGACTCACACGGATGTCCGTGGCGCTCAACAGGCTAACGTCCTGAGTTGTCTTTGGTAGATGATCGGGCTCGATGCTGTAGCCAGTCACGACCAGAGCGGGATGATTTTTTCGCACATACGCTAGCAGACGCTGGCACATTGCATCATCAAGATTGATCACTGCGTGCTTGAGACCGGGCCAGTCGAAGAGCCGCGTTTTGGCGGCTTCGTAGGCTTCCATGGTGCCGTGAAAATCCAGATGATCGCGACTGAAGTTAGTCAGCACCGCCACATCCACATGCAGTTCATGCATGCGTCGCTGCACCAAGCCAATTGACGACGCTTCGATGGCCAGCGCAACCGCACCCTGCTTTTTCTGTTCAGCCAGTTCGCGATGCAATTGCACAGCGTCGGGCGTGGTAAAGCCGGTTGCATTGAAAAGTCCGCTCGTACCGTTGCGCCACTGACCTATACCCAGCGTACCAACGACTGTCGTTGTCTTGCGCTGCAGGGACAAAGCCTGACCAAGCCACTGCGTGCAAGATGTTTTGCCATTGGTACCTGTGACGGCGATACACAACATGTCGCGATCGGGTTGACCGTACCACTCATGCGCAATACGGCCGGCTGTCTTAGCCAGATCATGCACAGGCAAATGCGGCAGCATCACGCTATCGTCCCACTGAAAATCACCCGCATCATCAAAAACGATCGCGCGTGCGCCGGCTTCAATGGCTTGCGCAATGTAGTCGCGGCCATCACCAGCCTCGCCGGGAAACGCAAGAAATACATCCCCGGCACGCACCCGTCGTGAATCCGTGGTGAGCTGAGCACCGGGCACAGTGTCACGCAACCACTGATGGATGTCGGCTGTCGTGATCATGGCGGCGGCCATCACATACTCTCCGTAACCGGCGCCGCCGGCAGGATGACGTTGGCCACCGAGGTGTCGGGAGCAACATTGAGTGAGCGCAGCGTGCCAGATGCAACGTTTGCAAACACGGGTGCGGCGACCTGACCACCGAAATGCTTGCCACCGGCAGGCTCATCAATCATCACCGCAATGATGATGCGTGGGTTGGATGCAGGTGCAAGACCAACGAATGACGCCACGTATTTATTTACATAGCGACCTGCTTCGACTTTGTGCGCAGTACCGGTTTTACCAGCGACGCGATAGCCGCGAACTTGTGCATATGGCGCCGTTCCGCCAGGACCAACAACACGCTCCATCATCTCGCGCATTTGTATCGCTGTTTTTTCAGTGATGACGCGCTGTGGCTGGGGTGGTTGCGTCACTTTTTGGAACGACAACGGAATGATTTCTCCGTTACGCGCGAAAATCATGTACGAGCGCGCGACCTGAATCAGCGAGACCGAGATGCCGTGACCGTAGCTCATCGTAGCCTGCTCGACCGGCTGCCAAGTCTTGTACGGTTTCAGACGACCAGCGACCGCGCCGGGGAAAAAGGAGCGCGGCAATGCCTGACCGTAGCCTACGGCGGTGAACATATCCCACATCTGACGCGCCTGCAGCTTTTGCGCCACGCGCACGGTACCGACGTTGGAGGACTCCTGAATGATTTGCGCAACCGACATGGTCGCTGCATGGGCGTGAGAATCACCGATGGTCTTACTGCCGAAGACCAGTTTTTTCGGGGTATCGAGCACGGTGTCGGGCGAGATGAATCCCTTGTCCATACCCAGTGCGACGGTGAACGGCTTGAGCGTAGAACCTGGCTCGTAGGTATCGGTGAAGACGCGATTACGAATGTGATTGACGTTACGTCCCTCACGCACATTCGGATTGAACGTTGGCATATTCGCCAGTGCCAGTACTTCACCGGTCTGCACATCAAGCACCACAATCGCACCGGCCTTGGCCTTGTTTTCCTCGACCGCCTGCTTCAGATGGGTAAATGCGATGTATTGAATTTTGCTGTCAATAGATAGCGTCAGATCACGACCATCCTGCGGTTCGCGTATATAGGCGATATCTTCAATCACGCGGCCTTTGCCATCGCGGATGACACGGCGACTACCGGTTTGTCCCGCCAGATCCTTTTGGTGGGAATACTCGATACCCTCGAGACCTGCATCATCGACGTTGGTAAAGCCAAGAATATGCGACGCAATCTGGCCCGACGGGTAGTGACGCTTGTACTCCTTGCGCGCATAAATACCGGGGATAGCGAGTGCGAGTACCTGATCGGCAACTTCCGGCTCAACCTGACGCTTGATCGGTATGAAGTTACCGCTAGCATCGAGTTTTTTCTGTAGATCGGGCACGCTGATTTCAAGCAGCTGCGCAAGTTTTTTCAGCTTGTCGGGCGTAACTTCGATCGCATCAGGGATAGCCCAAATTCCTTTGGCAGGCAGGGAAGTAGCCATTACCTCGCCATTGCGATCAAATATTTTTCCGCGGACTGCCGGTAGCTCCAGCGTACGAGCGTAACGCGACTCGCCTTTTTTCTGCAGGAAATCCGTCGTCAGTGCCTGCAACCAAAAAGCGCGTGCAGCCAGCACGACAAAGGCCGCAAACAACACGAACAGCACAAACCGCGAGCGCCACGCCGGCAACTGCACCGCCAGTATGGGACTCGGCGAAAAGGGTACGCCTCGTGCAGCGGCTTTGCGGCTGGGTGCGCGCATCAGCGACCTCCCACCGTGACGTAACGCGTGCGATCGGCCGTGGGCACGGCCATGCCCATGGACTTTGCCATCGCATCAATGCGTGCGTGCTTGGCTAGATTAGATTGCTCGAGCTGAAGCTGTGACCATTCTGTTTCTAGTTGCTGCTGACGCAGCTGCGCTTGCTCGAGCGCGACAAACAGTCTGCGTGCCTGATGCTGGGAATTGACGAGCAGGAGCGAACACAGCACAAGCAGCACGAGCATGGGAATAAGTGAACGCTGATTCATGCCGCAACTCCAGGCAGGCGCATGGCACTGCGCATGACGGCCGAACGCGCACGCGGATTGGCAGCAATTTCAGCGTCCGAGGGTTTGATGCGGGCCAGCAGTTTCATTGCAGGCTGAGGTAAATCGACAGCACGAATCGGCAGCCGACGGTCAGGCTGCGGTACGCTGGCTTTGGAAGCCATGAACCGCTTGACGATGCGATCTTCAAGCGAATGAAAACTGATCACCACCAATCTCCCGTACGGCGCAAGTAAACCGTATGCCTGTGTCAAACCTGCTTCAAGTTCTTCAAGTTCTTTATTGATGAAAATCCGTACAGCCTGAAAAGTCCGGGTGGCCGGGTCTTTACCTTTTTCGCGGGTCTTGACGGCGCCAGCCACGAGCGCGGCAAGTTGTCCTGTGCTGGTGATGGGCTCGACTGCCCTGCGAGCAACAATCGCCTTTGCAATCTGAAAAGCAAACCGTTCTTCCCCATAATCGCGAATCACTTTCTCCAGGTTTTCCTGTGTTTCCGTCGCAAGCCATGCCGATGCCGGCACGCCGCGCGTCGTATCCATGCGCATATCGAGTGGGCCGTCAGCACGAAAACTGAATCCGCGCGCCGCCTGATCAACCTGCGGTGACGACAAACCCAGATCCATCAACACGCCATCGACTTGCGCTACACCAAGCGAAGACAAGGCTTCTTCCATCGTCGCAAAACTATCGTGCACGATGGAAAAGCGCTGATCTCCAGCAGCAAGCTGTTCCGCCACAGCGACAGCCTGCGTATCCTTATCGAAAGCGAGCAAGCGTCCCTGCGCCGACAATTGGCC
>CANKWG010000097.1 GCA_947487325.1 Oxalobacteraceae bacterium
CACGTGTCATCAATTTGCATAATCTTGAATCCAAGCCTGTCACTGTTCAGGTGCAAATTTTGTCATGGTCACATAAAGATGGCACCGACCAATTGACACCGATCCGTGATGTCATTGTTACACCGCAAGTCTTTCATCTAAAACCTAATAGCCTGCAGATAATTCGAGCAGGACTTTTGCGAAAGCCGGATGCGGACGAAGAACTATCCTATCAGCTGATTATTGAAGAAATTCCGGAGCCGCCATCAGCGGAATTTACTGGTGCACAACTAGCGTTAAAAATTACCCTTCCTGTATTTGTCGCACCGGAGAAAACATCTAAACCACAGCTTGAGTTTCAGTCTTTTGTGGAGGCTGACGGCAAGTTGAAAGTCAGAATACTCAACCATGGGAAAGCCCACACCAAGATACAACAATTTCTCATCTTTGCAGAAGGCAAGGCAGAGAAAATTTTAGCAAAGTATGAGAAACCTCTTTACGTGCTTCCTGGACAGGGGCGAAATATCCTCCTGAAAACAGAAGATCGTGTTTTTTCTGGAGCCGATAAATTAATCATCAGAGCGACATCCAGTAACGAGTCGATGGATTTTTATGCCAGCGCCGGACCGCCATGATTATCGGCGTGGACTCGGTTCAGACTATCTTCTGATTTTTTATCTACTGACTTTACTATGGATTTCTTGTCGGGCTCATTCAGAAGAATCTTCTACCGTTCCGCCATTGCATACGGTTCCCGTTCTGATACGACTGAATATCAACGGCCTTCCTGTAAAAAATACAGTCATGGCTTTGCAAACGCCGGATAAAAACTGGTGGCTGCCGTCCGAGGTGCTGAGTGCAGCCAGAATACCGCTTCCGAAAACACAACCTATTCACTTTAACCGACTAGATTTTCATTCCATTTCGGCGATAGGCCTAAAAACAGCTGAGTTTGATACTGCTTCACAAACGCTTGACATTCAGTTTGCAGCTGACGCATTTCAATCGACCCGCTTGCAGCCAGAGGTATCGCTGACAAAAGATTCCTATGACGCGCCCTCGGGCCAATTCGTGAATTACGATCTTCTCCTTGATCAAAGCCCTTCAGGATTGCGTCAGAGTGTATTTTCCGAACTAGGCTCTGCTGCGGGGCCCGGGGTGGTGACCTCCAGCCACGCCTACCTGCAACTCGAGGGCATGGATAAACATCTGCGTCTCGATACGACCTATAAAGTCGATCGTCCCAGCGACCGTGCAAGCTGGCGGCTGGGCGATACGATTTCCCGCCCCGGGAGCATGTTGGGCCGACCTGTACGATTTGGAGGCTTGCAGTATTCAACGAATTTTCTTACCCAACCCGGACTGATCATCACACCGATGGCCACCTTGGGTGGCCAAGCCGCACTGCCATCCACCGTGGATTTGTATGTCAATAACGTGATGCAAAGCAGCCGTCAGGTACCGCCCGGTCCATTTTCTGTGAGCACAGCACCCCTTGTGACTGGAGATGGTGAAGTCTCCATGCGCGTTCGTGATATTGCGGGTCGTGAAGAAATCATCAGTCAGCGCTTTTATGCGAGTACCGCTTTACTATCGCCCGGCCTATCGGATTTTTCTTTCGAGGGTGGATTTTTGCGGCAAAATTTTGGACGAGAGAGCGATGATTACGGCGATTTCTTTGGATCCACAAGCTATCGCGTAGGCTTAAGACCTACCTTAACCGCAGAAGGAAATGCCCAAGTTCAGCAGGGCGGTCTGACCTCATTCAGCGGCGGCGTCACCAGCGCTTTTGCCGGCATTGGTACGGCAACGATGGCGCTGGCTTATAGCCATAGTTCTGCCGGTGATGGTTTGCAAAGTCTGCTTGGATTTGAACGGCGCAGCGGACGTCACAGCTTTGCCTTGCGTACGCAAGTTACATCGGAAAATTTTCGCCAGGTCGGCGTCGATACGGCTCAAATCATTCGCCGTCTGGATACTGCTTTTTGGGGCTATCGGCTGGACGGTCTTGGCAGTATCAACTTGTCTTATCTCAGTCAGCAGGCTAGTAACAATCGATCAGCAGAAATATACAGTGCCAGCTTCAGCACGCTTCGATACTCGTGGGGTACCTTTGTTGTCTCCGCTACGCAATCTCGCGCTGAGACTTCTCAGAGCAGTATCTATCTTTTATGGGTACTGCCTTTGGAGCGCGAAGTGAACGCCAGTGTGGTGCACTCACGCGGCTCGAATCAGCAGGAGCAAACTGTTTTTCAAGCAAACAAAAGTTTGCCGCCAGGGGAGGGCGTGGGTTATCGCCTGCAGGCAGCTGTCAATGCATCCCAACAAGCGGCCGTCTTTGGCCAGAACCGCTACGGTCTAGGGCTGCTTGAAGTCGCAGAACTGAATGGACAGACTTCAGCGCGAGCAAGTGTGACGGGTGCTATTGCCCGGCTTGAGGATCAGTGGTTTCTGACCCAAAGAATAAACAGCAGTTATGGTTTAGTGAGGATGCCGGGATTGAATAATGTTCGCGGTTACGTCGACAATCGACGGGCAAGCCGAACCAATAGCGATGGTTATGCTTTCTTGCCGAGGCTACATCCCTACGTGCGCAACCACGTGTCTGTCGATCAGCTTGACTTACCCATAGACGCCACAATCGATGCACTGACTGTGCGTCCTGTACCCGCTTGGCGTAGTGGTGTTGTTATAGATTTTCCAGTACGGCAGCAGGCGGCAGCAACGCTTAATTTGGTACAGGGTGATGGCAAAGCGGTACCCGCTGGGGCGCTCATCAGGATGAATCAGGCCGATAACATCTTTGCAGTCGGTCGAGAAGGTCTGACATTTGTATCTGGTCTGGAAAAAGAAAATCAATTGACTGTCTCTTGGGGAAGTAGGCGATGCAAGGTACTACTGCCTTTTTCGGCCTCGACAGAAACCGTGATTCCTCATTTGGGCGAATTTATCTGCAGCGAGCTTGAGCCATGAGAACCATACAACTTCTGCAAAACGGGCTACGCGTCTTGCGCTGCTTCGCTCAAAGGAATCGCAGTATTGAGCTACTGATCATTTGTATGAGCATGATGCTGATCCGAACAGCTGCGGCAGAGTCCTGCTATCCGGTCAATTCTGCTCAAATGATTTTCGGAAATTACAGCCCAGAATTTTCTCAAGCGCTAGATATGGATACCACTATCGAAATCTACTGTGCGCCGGCATTTCAGGCGCAGAAGTTGAATGTTCGAGTCAACTTGATTGACAAAACTGATCAGGGCGATCGACGTATTTTGAAAAACACCGCTGGAGGCGACGAGGTCTACTATATCTTGTTTCAAGATGCTGCCAGAACCATACCACTGCGGGATGATATGGCCATACCGGTGACTGAATCGGAGCCTCGTTCAAAGCTGTTTACCATTCGCTTGTATGGAAGACTGCTTGCAAAACAAAATATCGGCAAAGGTACTTATATGGCCAATTTGATTGTCAATATCGATTACTAATTCGCCTGTTGTTCAGGTCGTCACTTGCTTGCCAGTGATGACGTAGGGATTGCCGCTGGCCCCAGCAGTTTGAAGGCATGAAATTTTCACGCTCACCCACACTCAATACTTTGTGCAGACTTTGTCATGCTTGCGCTCCCTGTTTCATTGGGAAGTACCTAACAAGTGGACAATGCAAGCCCTGCAAGGGTTAGCACGTCATGTCAAAGAACACGACAGGCAGATAAATTTGTTTCTTAAAGGTAAAATGTTACTTTAGTAAAAATTACCCCTCCCGCATGGATACCTTCATGTGGCTCAATGGAATATTCATGGAAACTATGACTCACTCCGCTACAGTGCTTAAATCGCCTCCATCCACTCGGCCGCATCGTATCGTTGTGGTGGGCGGTGGCGCTGGTGGTCTTGAGCTGGTAACTCGTCTGGGTGATCAGCTCGGCAAGCAGGGCCAGGCTCAGATTATTCTGGTCGACAGCGCGGCCACTCACCTGTGGAAGCCTTTGCTGCATGAAGTGGCGGCGGGGAGTATGGATCCCAATACGCACCAGCTCGAGTACATTGCCCAGGCGCGCTGGCATCATTTTGAATTTCAGCAAGGTGAGATGCTTGACCTGGATCGTGTCAACCGCAAGCTTGTCGTCGGCGCGGTTCTAGATGACGATCGCCATCCCATCCTGCCCGAGCGGCATATACCCTACGACACGCTGGTTCTGGCGATTGGCAGTGTGACCAACTTTTTCGGTGTTCCGGGCGCCGCTGAACATGCGATGGCCATCGATACCGTGAGTCAGGCAGAGCATGTCCGCAAGCGTATTCTCGCTGCTTGCATGCGCACACAGACTCGACTCGCTGAATCGGAAGACGCCTCAGCCAGTAAGGTGAATCTGGTCATCATTGGCGGTGGTGCAACGGGAGTCGAGCTCGCCGCTGAGCTCCGCAATACGGCGCAAGTGCTGTCGGCCTACGGACTGCATCAGCTCGATCCACGTCGTGACATTCAGATCGCTCTGGTCGAAGCCGGCCCCCGCATTCTGCCGCCTTTACCCGAGCGGATTGCCACTGAAACTACGCGTTTGTTGCAGGCGCTCGATATTCAGGTTCTCACAGGCGACAAAGTGGTCGAGCTGCGCAGTAACGCCGTACTCACCGCCAGCGGGAATGTGCTGGCCAGTGATCTGACGGTCTGGGCCGGTGGTATCAAAGTACCCGCCGTTCTGGGGCGCGTGGGTTTGCCTACCAATTCCCTGGGGCAAGTGATTGTCTCGCCCACCTTGCAATCCATTACGGATCCGGACATCTTTGCGCTGGGAGATTGCGCCAGCTGCCCTTGGCCAGCCACGGGCAAATCTGTCCCGCCGCGTGCTCAGGCAGCACACCAGCAAGCGTCATTGTTGGTTAAAAGCATGCACCGGCGACTGGCAGGAAAAAATCTGCCCGTCTTCACTTACCGTGACCACGGCTCTCTTATTTCCTTGGGGAATTTTGACACTGTCGGTAATCTGATGGGCCGACTGGTTGGGCGCTCAGTCAAAATCCAAGGTTTCTTTGCCCGTCTGCTGTATTTATCACTGTACCGCCAGCATCAGATGGCTTTGCATGGCTTGCTCCGTATGTTGCTTGATACCGTTGCGCAATGGCTGAGACAAAGAACCATGCCGCGCGTAAAGCTTCACTGAGTTTCCTGCCGTTAAATTTTTCCGTATAGGAAAAACGCCAGTCCGGTATTTACCGACTGGCGTTTTTTTATAAATACGAATTTAATGACACTGCAAACTTGGGTAACTCATAAAGTGCCGCACAGCACTTGATTTGTCCAATCCCCGCCGCGGGCACCTGTACTGAACCACCATAAAACGGGGGGTTATTCAGCGCTTCCTTGAATATTTCAAAAATTTTGGCTTCCGCATGCACCATTTTTTGGTGAATTCTAAAATTTTGGGAACTATTTGTTGCTGTATTTCACCTATCTCCAAAATCTTGTCCGTGCAACATATTTTAGAGAGGAGTAGGCATGGCCAGTCATTTGGAGCGCATGCAGATCATGATGGAAGAAATCGGGCCTAGCATGCCCGAGATAGAAGCCGTCATTCAGAGTGAAGAAAAAAACTGGGCTATCCAGTTCGATGACCAGTCCATTATCACGCTGGAATGGGCTGAAAAGCCAGAACGTGTCGTACTTAGTTCCATGCTGGGCGTGCCGTCCGAGTCAATGCAGTTGTCTGTTTATGAGACATTGCTTTGCTACAACCTGCTCTGGAAAGATACGGGCGGCGTCAAGATGGCACTTTCGGGTCCGGGAGGTGAACTTATCTTGCTATATGAACTTTTCGTTTCCGATCTTTCGCTCAATGAGTTGCAAACTGTCCTATCCAATTTTGTCAGCATCGCACAAGTATGGTGTGTTTACGTGACAGGCGAAAATGATCAGCCAGCGACTAATCTGCCAGGTCCAATGGATATGCTGCATATGGGTGCCTGAGTAATCAAATCAAATTCATTCAATAAGGATAGAAATGATGGGACCTAATATGATTGGTGGTCTGAGCAGTGCAGCATCTATTGCTGCAACGAGCTTTGCAGAACCTAAAGAAACGAAATCCGCTGCCAGTACAGGTAGTTTGAAAATCAATTATGGCGATGCTAGCAAAGCCGAACGACTTTCTGTATCACTGGCAAAAATGCAGCAATTGCAAACACAGGCTCAGGCAATTGTTACCTCCCGAAACCCGGATTATTCCGGTATTGATTAATAGACGCTGAATAAATCCTATCCTCTGACCTTTATTTTTATTCAAGGACATTCATGGCCACCACCATCGAACAAATTCAGCAATTGATTCAAGAACTTGGCCCGCATATGCAGGACATCGATGCCATTGTGCAGACTGAAGAGCCCAGTTGGGCCATACAGTTTTCGGATGAGACGATTGTCATTATCGAAGCGGCGGAGGAACCCGCACGTATGATATTTTCCGCAGAACTTGGCAGCGCCAGCGATACCAACCAGCACACAGTTTATGAAGCGCTGCTGTGCTACAACCTGATGTGGCGTGATACGGGCGGCGTAAAAATCGGACTCGCCGGACCCCAGGGTGCGCTCATTATCAGCACCGAACTTTGCCTCGAAGGCTTGATACTCAACGACTTGCAGTTCACTCTGAAGAATTTCCTCAAGATCACCCGTTCCTGGCAAGGTTTCGTCAACCAGACAGTACCCACCCCAGCGCCACTGCCGGGATTAGGCGGCGATAGTTTTCAGATGCATGCCTGAGTAGGTTTGTTTGCCAGACCGAATAAATCGTACCTTCCCCCCTAAAGCCGGATTAACCATCCGGCTTTTGTTTTTCTAATAAGACCCTGAAAAATTCAGCGGTTTTTACGCTTCCTGCCTGCAAGTTATACTGTATATTTGTACAGTATAAATGTTAATCGAACTTCACTTCAGCTGATTTCCATAAAAGCAATATGAGCACATTACCGCTTACCACCTCTGCGGGTGGCATGCCTTCGCTGTCCCTGCCATCCGGCATTGCCCACACTGTTTGGCGTGCCGGGCAGATGGCTGCGGCCGGCGTGTCGGTGACGCCCAGCGGTTGGCCGGCGCTCGACAAAGAGTTACCGAATCAGGGCTGGCCACACCGTGGATTAACTGAACTGCTGATCAGGCAAACCGGCATCGGCGAAATGCGATTGTTGCAGCCAGCACTGCGACGGGTGGCCGGCCGCATTGCCTTGCTTCAACCGCCCCACGCGCCGCAGGTGTCAACCTGGATTGATTGGGGCCTGGCACCTGAACGTCTGTTATGGATACGAACTCAACGCCACGCTGATCTTCTGTGGAGTGCCGAACAAATATTACGTAACGGTAGTTGCGGCGCGCTATTGCTGTGGCAAGGCGCTTTGCGCAATGAAGCCCTACGCCGTCTGCAACTCGCGGCGCAGGCATCCGACATCGTGTGTTGGCTACTGCGACCTTTATCGCTGGCGGATGTGCCTTCGCCAGTTTCATTGCGTCTCGCGTTACGACCCAAAGGGCAGGGCTTGCAAATCGATGTTCTCAAGCGGCGCGGGCCACCTTGCGCCACCCCCTTGCTATTGCCTTGGTCTTTGCTACATGGCGATAGGTCATTTTTCACCGATGAACTCCCTCATGCGTTGCTGGATCGCCGTTTACCTGCCACTGTTACCTCTTCAATCGCTGCGCCCGCGCTGGTCTGAGCCACTGTCTGTCGCTATCGTCGATCGGGCGCAGGTCGTGGCAGTCTCACGACTTGCAGCACAGCATGGCATTCGCGCCGGCATGCGTGCGGCCAGCGCCCAGCTATTGGTGCCGGAACTCATATTGCAAACGCGTGATCTGATGCGAGAGAACATCGCACGCGGTGCAGTCGCTTTGGCGCTGCTGCAATACACGCCTGAATTAGCCATCGCTGATGCAGACACCTTGTTAATGGATGTCAGCGCGAGTCTTTCCGCATTTGGTGGTCGGCGACGTTTATGCCATCGCGTGCGCGGCAGCGTGCAAGCGCTTGGCTTTTCGCTGCGTCTGGGTATGGCGCCTGCCGCACAGGCAGCCTGGTTGTTCGCGCATCAGCAGGGGCGCGTGCGACGTGTCATTCGCCTCGAGAGTATGCAACGACGTCTGGATGCTTTGCCGGTTGGATTGCTTCCCACCGCAGAGCGACATGAGTCCTGGCTGACAGGCATAGGCTGCAGCACCCTCGCTGATTTGCGTCGTTTGCCACGTGCGGGCTTGAAGCGCCGTACCGATCCTGCCTTGCAAGATCAACTCGACCGCGCCTATGGCGAAGCCCCTGAATTATTCGAG
>CANKWG010000098.1 GCA_947487325.1 Oxalobacteraceae bacterium
ATAAGGCAAAGGCACTTGGCGCAGCCCTCGCGCAAATCGAGAAACAGTTCGGCAAGGGCTCAGTGATGCGCCTTGATGGCTCGGTTGCAGAAGAAGTTCAGGTTGTCTCCACGGGTTCGCTGGGTCTGGACGTAGCGCTGGGTGTCGGTGGTCTGCCGCGCGGACGCGTGGTGGAAATCTACGGTCCTGAATCTTCGGGCAAGACCACACTGACGCTGCAAGTCATCGCTGAAATGCAAAAACTCGGTGGAACCTGCGCGTTCATTGATGCCGAACACGCGCTGGACACAACCTATGCGCAGAAACTGGGCGTCAACCTCAATGACCTGCTGATTTCGCAGCCGGATACCGGCGAGCAGGCGCTGGAAATTACCGAAGCGCTGGTGCGCTCAGGCGCGGTGGATCTGGTCGTCATCGACTCGGTAGCCGCTCTGACGCCCCGTGCTGAGATCGAAGGCGACATGGGCGATTCACTGCCCGGCCTGCAGGCTCGACTGATGTCACAGGCCTTGCGCAAGCTGACCGGTTCCATTAACCGCACTAATACGATGGTAATTTTCATTAACCAGATTCGTATGAAGATCGGTGTCATGTTCGGCAACCCTGAAACTACCACCGGTGGTAATGCGCTGAAGTTTTATGCTTCAGTACGTATGGATATCCGTCGTACCGGTTCGATCAAATCCGGCGATGAAGTTATTGGCAATGAGACGCGCGTCAAGGTCGTCAAGAACAAGGTGGCTCCGCCATTCCGGGAGGCGCATTTCGACATCCTGTATGGAGAAGGTACATCGCGCGAAGGTGAAATCCTCGATATTGGTTCTGAAGCAAAAATCGTGGAAAAATCCGGTGCCTGGTACAGCTACAACGGCGAACGCATCGGCCAGGGCAAAGACAATGCACGTCAGTACCTGAAAGAGCGTCCGGAACTCTCGCATGAAATTGAAAACAAGGTCAGGGCCCATCTCGGTGTTCCCGAGCTACCCGCCTTGCCCGCCGCCGCAAAAGTAAAAGCTACCAAGGCAGATGCGGATGCGGCGCCTGATGCGCCGGCCGAGCTTTCGCCCGCAGCTGCCCGCAAGGCAGCCAAAGCGCTCGCTGAAATGAAGGAAGGCGAGTAAGCGTCGGTTTCGTCGGGGTGCCGGCAGCGCTGAGCCCCACAAAGACAGCGCTCGTTGCAACATGCCGCGCCCTAAACCCAGTCTGAAAGCTCGCGCGTTGAGATATCTCGCAGCGCGCGAGCACAGCCGGCAGGAACTGGCCCGGAAACTGGCCCGTCATGCCGAAGAATCAGACGATATTCCTGCCGTGCTTGATTGGCTGGAAGCCTCGAAGTTTCTCTCCGAATCTCGTTTCGCCGAATCCCTGGTCAATCGCCGCGTTGCTCGCTATGGCAGCTCCCGTATCCTGTCCGAACTGCAAAGCCATGGCGTGGATGAAGGCACCGTCTCCAGTCTGAAACGCACGCTGAGCCTCGACGAAGACCAGCGAGCCTGGGAAGTCTGGGAACGAAAGTTTGGGAAGCGTGCCGAATCAGCGGAAGAAGCAGCCAAACAGATGCGATTTTTGCAGCAGCGTGGGTTTTCTTCCACGGCGATCAGTGCGGTGATGAGACGCGCAAAACAACGTGATGCCGAATAGGAATATGTAACCCAATCGCGTGATACGTTACGTCCGTAATCATTGCCATGATGCTTGTTTTCCGGCGGAATTCATGCGTGCCTGTGCTACACTTTGGCAGCTTTGCAGCGCCGCCTAAGCGGCACCAGTCGTAGAAGCTGCGACAGGCTGCACAACTGACAATCGAGCGCCAGCCGCCCCGGTTCATTGAGCGCCTCTGTACTATGCCCTTGCCTGCCTCTAAAACCTCACGTGCGCCGCGTCACACTCGCAGCATCGTGGCGCAGGCTTTCGAGCGTGATGATGGTCTTTGGGATATCGACGCACGTATCACCGATACCAAACCCCGCATTGTTGAACTCGCCTCTGGTCAGCGCGCACCCAACGAGCCGATTCACGATCTCTGGCTCAGAATAACCATTGATACCCAACTCAATATCGTTGATGCGGAGGCCGTGTCTGATTCGGTGCCGTATCCTGGATATTGCGACACTTTTGGTCTTGCATATAAAAAACTGATTGGCCTAAATCTCATTCAGAGCTTCCGGCATAACTTGCGTGAACGACTGGCCGGTGTACAAGGCTGCACTCATCTGACGGAATTGAGCAGCGTGTTACCGACGGCAGCGATACAGGCGTTTGCGGGTGATGTGCTACCCACCCGTGATGGCGAAAGTGACGATGAAAACGCCCAGCCACCGTTTCAGTTGGACCGCTGCCACGCACTGCGACGCGACGGGCCGGCAGTCGCAAAGTATTACCCGCGTTGGATTACCAAGCCTTCAGCCAAGCGCTGAAAATTACAAAAAAATTCATTCAAAACAATTATGCGTTAGGGGGAAGTCCGCATGAAAATCCATGAGTACCAGGGAAAAGAACTACTGAAAAAATTCGGTGTCACTGTGCCGCGCGGCATTCCGTGCATGAGTGTTGATGAAGCCATTAAGGCTGCAGAGACACTTGGCGGTCCGGTTTGGGTTGTCAAGGCGCAGATTCACGCCGGTGGTCGCGGTAAAGGCGGCGGCGTGAAGGTCGCGAAATCAATGGATCAGGTGCGGGAATATGCGAACCAGATCATGGGCATGCAACTGGTTACGCATCAGACCGGGCACGAAGGACAGAAAGTGCGACGGCTTCTAATCGAAGAAGGCGCAGACATTAAAAAAGAGCTCTACGTCTCCATGGTCACTGACCGTATATCCCAGCGCGTGGTGCTGATGGCCTCGAGCGAAGGTGGCATGGACATCGAAGAAGTCGCTGAAAAACATCCCGAGCTGATTCATAAAATCGCGATCGATCCGGCTACTGGCCTAAAGGATGCTGAGGCGGATGATATCGCTGCAAAAATTGGTGTGCCACCGGCGTCAATTGTCGATGCGCGCAAGCAGTTGCAGGGTTTATATCAGGCCTACTGGGAAACCGATGCGTCACTGGCCGAAATCAATCCATTGATTCTGACCGGTGATGGCAAAGTCATTGCACTGGATGCGAAATTCAATTTCGATAGTAATGCCTTGTATCGCCATCCGGAAATCGTAGCCTATCGCGATCTGGACGAAGAAGACCCGGCTGAAGTTGAGGCCTCCAAATTCGATCTCGCTTATATCTCACTGGATGGCAACATCGGTTGCCTCGTTAATGGTGCTGGTCTGGCGATGGCGACGATGGATACCATCAAACTCTTCGACGGTGAGCCAGCCAACTTCCTCGATGTGGGTGGTGGTGCGACAGCAGAGAAAGTGACAGAAGCCTTCAAGATCATGCTGAAGAATCCTCACTTGAAAGCGATTCTTGTGAATATCTTCGGTGGCATCATGCGTTGCGATGTGATCGCCGAAGGCGTGATTACGGCGTCACGTGCGGTATCGTTGAGCGTGCCCCTGGTCGTACGCATGAAAGGTACGAACGAAGATATCGGCAAGAAGATGCTCGCCGATTCCGGCTTGCCTATCATTGCCGCCGACACCATGGAAGAAGCTGCGCAGAAGGTCGTTGCTGCAGCCAACGCTCACTAATTGCGCAAGGAACAATCATGTCGATTCTGATTAATAAAAACACCAAAGTTGTAACGCAGGGCATTACCGGTAAAACCGGTCAGTTCCATACGCGTATGTGCCGCGACTATGCGAATGGCAAGGAATGCTTTGTCGCTGGCGTCAATCCGAAAAAAGCCGGCGAAGATTTCGAAGGTATTCCAATCTACGCGAATGTGCGTGAAGCGAAAGAAAAGACGGGTGCTAACGTTTCTGTTATCTACGTACCGCCGGCAGGTGCCGCCGATGCGATTTGGGAAGCGGTTGAAGCCGAACTCGATCTGGCCATCTGCATCACCGAAGGTATCCCCGTGCGTGACATGCTCGCGCTGAAAGATAAAATGGCTAAGGCGGTTAGCAAGACGCTCGTGCTCGGACCGAATTGCCCCGGTTTGATTACGCCGGATGAAATCAAGATCGGCATCATGCCCGGACACATACACAAAAAAGGTCGTATCGGTGTGGTGTCACGATCGGGTACGCTGACCTATGAAGCGGTCGGTCAGTTGACCGCGTTAGGTCTCGGTCAATCCTCAGCCGTGGGTATCGGTGGCGATCCTATCAATGGGCTCAAGCACATCGACATCATGAAAATGTTCAATGATGATCCGGATACGGATGCGGTCATCATGATTGGTGAAATCGGTGGGCCGGATGAAGCGAATGCCGCCTACTGGATTCGGGATAATATGAAAAAACCTGTGGTGGGTTTCATTGCGGGCGTTACTGCGCCACCGGGTAAACGTATGGGTCACGCTGGTGCATTGATTTCTGGCGGCGCAGATACTGCGCAAGCGAAACTGGAGATCATGGATGCCTGCGGTATCAAGGTCACGCGTAATCCTTCGGAGATGGCGCGCTTGCTGAAGACGATGCTGTAATTTTTGCGAAGAGGAAAAAAAGGGAGCAGCTGCTCCCTTTTTGTTTTGCATAACGGATTACCCAACCGCCTGAGTAGTCCGCGAACTTATCAGACCTTGGGTTGCAAACGTGCCGGCACTGTACCGGTTAGTACCCATTGGAGCCCTGATCCCGGTGTGCAAGTACCCGTGTAAATCAAGGTGTTGCCAGCGGCAACACCCGGAATGCCAGCGCCATAGGTAATGGTGACTATTCCACTCGTTGCACTCGCTCCAGTAGCAGTGATACCCGTCACGTTCTTGCCCGATATAGTCGCTGGCAGACCGAGATCGTCATGAGAAAGAGCTGCACCCCTCCGCTCGAGCGTTCCATCACTGCATGCGATGCCCATTGCTGTCATCGCGGGCGTTGCAATACTCGGGCCTTCCGCAATCCGCGCTTTCGCGGTGTAATCCTGATAAGCAGGAATACCCACCGCAGCTAAAATACCGATAATCGCAACCACGATCATCAGTTCAATCAATGTAAAACCCTGTTGTGCTGCCCCGCTGGGGCGGCTGCGGTAAGTACTTCTCATATAACACTCCCTAGTGAAAACTGAATTGACTGTGAAATCCACGAAATAGGTGGATTCATGCAGAAGGGCAAGGTCTGTGCCACATCAGTGTCCGACTAAAGCTGTCAGTGTTATCCCAGAGCTGATGAAAATCTATTCGTAAAAAATAGCCGGTATTCGATCGATTTATCCTTTTAAATAAAAATCTGAGCGTCTTTGTTCAATGTTTGCCTAAATTTGGTTTATATCGATTGGTAAATTTTTGATCGCCAGTTAATCAACGCAGAATTTTTTGCATCCGCCGTAACAAAGGCGGAGACAAAAAATGACAATTTATGTGGATAAAAACTGGTTTTGTCATTTAATGACAAATTATGTCAATTTCTGCCATTGGGTAACCGACCCGAAAGATCTGACCACCATTTTTATCCACGCTGGGGCTACGTGATGGGACTCTATCGCCCAAATTGCTATCAGGAATGGCGGTGCTAGAATAGCGGCGCATTTCAAGGGTCAGAAAATCCTGCAATATCAATGACTTCTGGTATTTCCCGGTAAAGCGAAGGCGGCTTGATGAAGCAAGGCGGCATCAGAATGATGAGCGACACAGGCGAGGAGGATGCTCGCAGCCGCCGCTTGCGCTGGTTTCGCTGGGTACTCATCGTACTGTTAGTGGTGGGTCTTGGCTTTCTTGCACGGCGTATGGGATGGGTCGCAACGCTAATGGAGGTCTGGCTGATCATCGCCAGCCTGCTGGTTATGACCATCGTATGGACAAAATGGTCGGCCCGCCGCCGTCAGCGTCGCTGGCGTCGCGATGGCATTTTGTTTGAGCCGCAACTGCCGCGCCCCATCTCGTCGATAGCGGATGAATATGAATGGCAACTGCCGTCACATCCGTTGATCCGGGCGCCGCTGGCTATTGCATTGACAGCGGTGTTGTACTGGGTGCTGGTCGTTCATGGAATGCAGCTGCCGGGTAGCTGGCTGGTCGGTACCGCCGTACTCGCGCTGGTAAATTTGTGGGTCTGGCGTGAACCTTTGATACTGGTGTTCATCGTTGCCGCGGCGGTCATCATCCTTGCGCTGATCCGCTGGATTGTACAAACTCTCCCTCTCATGGGTGCCCTAGCTGCCCTCTTATTGATCGGGGCTGCGGTGATCGTATTGTGGATGAAAGTTCGAAAACGTCAATCAATGGGTAGTGCGAACGAATGAAAAAAGAACCTGGTGTCAATGGTGAGTGGATACCTGTCAGCCCGCATGAGCGGGTGTCGATTGCGGCCGTACCCACGATTGTTACGCTCGGTACGCCTGCGGTCATTCAGACTTGGTACGCATTTACCACCCAGTCCGGACCGGGCAGTTGGGTATTGCCACTGATGATATGGATTTACGGACTGATGTTCTGGGTCATTTCAACGGGTAGGCAGTTGGTTAAGTCCAAGCGCTGGGAATGGACCGACGAGGCCCTTGCGCAACAACGTCGATATCTTAGTGATGGCCGAGTTGCGAGCCGCAAGTTCTGGGGCCACTGGTGGGTGCGTTTTCCGATTGGTCTGTTGTTTCTCAGTGTAGGTATTCATGCGCTCCTGAGTCGTGACTTTAATGCGCAATGGATCAGCTTCATTTTGCTCATGTGCGCATTTGTCACCCCCTTCGTTTTTGTCGCCGAGATGGCCGCATTGCCCCTCATTCTGTTTTTACTGATCGGGTTTATGGGCGTCGTGGCGGTGATGCCGTTATCGGTGATCATCATGCTGGTGGCGCTCACTATGGTGGCTACCGTGTTGATAGCGATGGATCAGCGTAGCAGGCAGCGACCCAAACGTCCCAAGCCTGAAGAGAAAAAAGAGGAAAAGCCCGTGGCGCAGGAAGCGGCCACTGAGACGCCAGCTGCAGATGCGGCACCGACCGAGGCTGCTGCTGATAATCCGGAAGCACCTGCCGAGCTGCCTGCACCAGAGACTTCATCCACCGAGACGCCACCCCCCGAAGCTAACGACACCGAAGACAAAAAATAAAAACCCCTGCGATCCGATGAGGAGCAGGGGTTTTTGTTGTACCAACAGCTGGTGCCTCGGGTCGGAATCGAACCGACACTCCTTGCGGAACCGGATTTTGAGTCCGGCGCGTCTACCAATTTCACCACCGAGGCGTTGACAGAATTTTACCAGAACTCTGCGTTGCTTCAGCGATGATACAAGTCAGCGTTCGACGGCCCGTTGGATTTATTGCATATGCTGTCCGCCATTGATCGCGATATTGGCACCTGTCAGGAAGGCGGCTTCATCGGAAGCCAGATAGGCGACCAGTCCGGCGACTTCTTCGGGTTTACCCAAACGACCCATCGGAATTTGCGGAATGATTTTGCTATCTAAGACGTCTTGCGGAATCGCCGTCACCATCTTGGTACCGATATAGCCTGGTGAAATCGTGTTGACGGTCACACCTTTGCGTGCAACTTCGAGCGCGAGCGCCTTGCTGAAACCATGCATGCCGGCCTTTGCTGCCGAATAGTTGGTCTGACCGAACGCACCTTTCTGACCATTGACCGATGAAATATTGATGATGCGTCCCCAGCCGCGATCAGTCATGCCATCGCAGACCGGCTTGGTCATGTTGAAAACCGAGTCCAGATTGGTTTTCATGACCACATCCCAGTTGACCTTGTCCATTTTCTTGAACGTCATATCGCGCGTGATGCCCGCATTGTTGACCAGTACATCGACCGGCCCCATGTCTTTGGTGATTTGTGAAATGCATTCCTGCGCTGACTCAAAGCTGGCGACGTCGCAGGGATAGGCGCGGAAGTGACAGCCCTTGGCTTTCATCTCTTCCAGCCATGCGGACACTTTTGTATTACCGGGAGAGTAGGTGGTGGCTACGTCATATCCCATATCAGCCATTTTCATGCAAATGGCTTCACCCAGACCGCCCATGCCCCCTGTGACCAGAGTAACTCGACTCATATCATCTCCTTATTGTGATGTCATTCATTCGGCAGTGCTGCGATAACGCACTGCCGGTTAAAAATCAGCGCTCGATCGCTAGCGCGACGCCCATGCCGCCACCGATGCACAAACTGGCCAGCCCGCGCTTGGCATCGCGTCGGATCATCTCGTGGATCAGCGTCACTAATACCCGGCAACCCGA
>CANKWG010000099.1 GCA_947487325.1 Oxalobacteraceae bacterium
CGACTGCACCGGAACTGACCAGCACCACCTGCTTACCCAGGCGACGCAAATGCGCGATCTGATCCGCCCATTTGGCAATCGCCGCATGATCCAGACCGCGACCTTCGTTGGTGACGAGGGAAGATCCCACCTTAACGATTACGCGCTGTGCCTGCCGGATGATGGACTGCATGATCAGTCAGCGAGTTTGAAACGGGGATCGTCGGCATCGATAGAGTCAATGCCCATGGCGACCTCAGCAAGACCGGATTGTTCGCGCTGTTCTTGCTGGCGTAGTGCGGCCAGATGCTCGTAGATTTCCTTGACGAGCTCATCACAACCTTCGTGCGTGAGTGCCGAGATGCGAAACATCGGACCTTTCCAACCAAAGCGCTTGATGAAATCCTTTACCTTCTTATCACGCTCGTCTTCGGGCACCATGTCGAGCTTGTTCAGCACCAGCCAGCGCGGCTTGTCGAACAAGCTATCGTCATATTTTTTCAGCTCTTTTACGATGGCCTTCGCTTCCTTGACCGGATCAACGTTCGCGTCAAATGGTGCAAGATCAACGATATGCAAAAGAAGTCGCGTACGCTGCAGGTGGCGAAGAAACTGCACACCCAGACCTGCACCATCAGCCGCACCTTCGATCAGGCCGGGAATATCGGCAATGACAAAACTTTTTTCATGGCTCACGCGCACCATCCCCAAATTGGGGTGCAAGGTCGTGAAGGGATAATCAGCAATTTTGGGGCGCGCGTTGGACACGGCAGCGATGAAGGTGGATTTACCAGCATTGGGCATGCCGAGCAAACCAACATCGGCCAGCACTTTGAGTTCGAGACGCAAGTCACGACGCTCGCCTTCTTTGCCATCAGTTTTCTGGCGGGGTGCGCGGTTGGTTGATGTTTTGAAATGGATATTGCCCCAACCGCCTTCACCGCCCTTGGCGAGCAGCGCAACCTGACCGTGCTCAGTCAGATCGGCAACGATGGCGCCGTCGTTTTGATCGGCGATGAGTGTCCCCACCGGCATGCGCAAATAAATATCGTCCGCGCCTTTGCCGTAGCAATCCGAACCGCGGCCGTTTTCACCCCGCTTGGCGCGGTGCAGTTTTGCAAAACGATAGTCCACCAGGGTATTGATGTTGCGGTCAGCCACCGCGAAGATGCTGCCACCCTTGCCGCCGTCGCCGCCATCGGGGCCGCCGAACGGACGGAATTTTTCGCGGCAAAACGACGCAACGCCGTTGCCGCCATCGCCGGCGACGACTTCGATTTTTGCTTCGTCAATGAACTTCATGAGTTTCTGCCGCTATAAAGTAAAAAGGCCCTACCTGCGGCAGAGCCTTTTCGCAGGATGTTCGCGTCGGTCAGGCCGGAACGACCATCACCAGATGACGCTTTTGCGCACCTTTGATCGCAAACTGGACTTTACCGTCCACGAGTGCAAACAGGGTGTGGTCTTTGCCCATGCCGACGTTCTCGCCTGCATGAAGCTTGGTGCCGCGCTGACGAACAATGATGCCGCCTGCATTGATTGTCTGGCCGCCGTAGACCTTCACGCCCAGTCGTTTCGATTCTGAATCGCGGCCGTTACGAGTGGTACCGCCGCCTTTTTTGTGTGCCATTTGGTGCTCCTGATGACGGGTTGAGTCGGATCAGCGGATTAGCCGTTGATCGAGACAATCTGTAATTCGGTGTAGTTCTGACGATGACCCTGACGCTTCTGATAATGCTTGCGTCGACGCATCTTGAAAATCTTCACCTTGTCGTGGCGACCTTGCGCCACTACCGTAGCCAGCACCTTGGCACCCTGAACCAGTGGCGAACCAAATTTGATGGTTTCACCGGCGCCTACTGCAAGCACCTGGTCCAGCGTGATTTCGGAGCCAATGTCTGCCGGTATCTGTTCTACTTTAAGTTTTTCACCAGCAGCAACCTTGTATTGTTTGCCACCGGTTTTTATGACCGCGTACATGGGAACCTCATTGATTGATCTATCGGGATACTGCCTCGGCGCCTGTGGAGGCGCCTTTTCTTGCCCGGCCTAGCGAAAAGCCGATGCCAATTCGGGAAAACCCCAAATTATACATAGACTTAGCACGCCGGTCAAAGTGCAATTGCGGCCCATTTTAGAGGGTTCTAATGCCCGGACCAAACCGGAAGCCGGCGCTAGGATACTGGGGCACCGGCGTATAATCCCGCACTTTCACTGATTCCCAGTCCATTTATCGTGTCCGTCTCCCAAACCGCGCCCCAAAACCAGCCTTTGAGCGTCATCGCGGCGGACATGCAGGCGGTCGATGCCGCCATCCGCGCCCAACTGCACTCCGATGTACCGCTGGTCAGCCAGATCGCCGACTACATCATCAGCGCCGGCGGCAAACGGATCAGGCCGGCACTGGTGCTGCTGATGGCCAATGCCTGGGGCTACCGGGGCGATGCCCACTTCAAGCTAGCCGCCGTCATTGAATTCATTCACACCGCTACCCTGCTGCATGACGATGTGGTCGATGAGTCCGATCTGCGGCGCGGACGGCAGACCGCAAATGCACTTTTTGGCAATGCCGCCTCCGTGCTGGTCGGCGACTTTGTCTATTCCCGCGCATTCCAGATGATGGTCTCGGTTCAGAATATGCGGGTCATGCAAATTCTGGCAGATGCAACTAACGTCATCGCCGAAGGGGAAGTTCTGCAGCTGATGAACATGCATGATCCTGATGTGACCGAAGCGCGCTATCTGCAAGTCATACGCTCCAAGACGGCCAAGCTGTTCGAAGCGGCCACCGAGCTGGGCAGCCTGCTCGCCGGCGCAACCGAAGACCAAATCGCTGCCTCTGCCGAATATGGCCGCTCGCTGGGCACCGCTTTTCAACTCATTGATGATGTGCTCGATTATTCAGGCAATCAGAGCGACATTGGCAAAAATGTCGGCGATGACCTGCGCGAAGGCAAGCCAACGCTACCCCTGATCTATCTGATGCAGCACGGTAGCGAACAACAACGCGAGCTCGTGCGGCAATGCATTTCCCAAGGTGACGAAGCGCACTTCGACGAAATACTGGCCGCCATCACCAGCTCCGGTGCCCTGGAATACACGCGCCAGCAGGCCGAAAGCGCAGCTCAGCGCGCGAAAGACTCGATACAGGGGCTACCCGAAGGTAATTACAAAGAAGCCCTGATTGCGCTGGCCAGCTTTGCCGTCGAGCGCAATCACTGAGCTAGAGCCTCGCCAGAGTCAAGCGCCCCTGCTGATGATTTTTGCTTTTAACTCCTGATACTCGGCATCACTGATCACGCCGGTGTCGAAAAGTTTTTTCGCTTTTTCAAGGCTGGCGAACAAATCACCCTCATCTGATTTCGGCGCACCCTGACCACCCACATTCACCACAGACGCACCACTCATCGCGCGCTTTTCCTCAAGATCACGAATTCGATTCTTCTCTTCCCACTCCTGCTCTTGGGCCTGCGCGTGCGAGTAGATGGTGGATGCCACCGAACTCTGCAGACCGTCGATGGTGATGTCTTTATTACCAGATCGGACAACAAGATCCAGCTTCGCACCAAAAATGTTAGGAATAATGTTTTCTGACATTCCCGCGTCATGCAAGTCTTTCCACTGGTAGTCTTTCATGTCGAAACCACCCAGCCGCGAGCGTCGAATTTCAATCAATCGGCTACTGGTAATCGCCACCAACATACGACGGGTGAACAAGGCGAACAAACGCTGCTGCAATCCAGAGGCGATAACGGCCTCATCTTTCATCAGCACGCTTTGCAGCTTTGCTTGCGCTTTCTGAACACGCGCTTCGCCCCCCACAAAAACCAGCCAGTAGTAAAGCGGGAACAGAATCAATCCATAACCTTGGGTACCCACGGCAATCAAGCCCCAAATAGCGATGAACTGAATTATCTTTATTACGCCACCCATCAGATTTCTCCCTTCTGTCATTCAGACTGCTATTTTTAATTACGTGCCATTGGGAATTGAGCCCTACCTTGGGAAAAAGCGGTGTTTTGTTTATCCACTGATTGAGTAGCGCGAACTTGAACACCAATCACGTCGGCCCGTACTGCATCTCGCCGTTACCAAAAGACCAATTCTCTTTATTCACCTCAATCAGACTGATGAATACATCCTGCTTGCGCATACCAAGCTCAGCGGCAAGATCATCGGCAATACGCTGATAGAATTTTTTCTTGAGCTCAGTGGTACGCCCCTGATTCAAGGTGATTTGTATAAACACGATGCGGTCGGAGTAATCAATACCCAGATAACTCGTCGGAATATTGATTTCATCGGCTTGATGCTGACTGATGATCTGGAATTTATCATCGGTGGGTACCGATATTTCACTGAGCATGGCGCGGTAAACAAGCTCACCGACGGCACGGCCGAATCCGGGTTCGTGGCCGGGACCGATATCTATTCTGACGAGTGGCATGAGTCTCCTTGCAAGGGTGGTCTGCGGTTGAAAAGCCGTGAGGATACCGGAAGCGCGCACGGCTGATCTGATTTTCAAAGGCTGGGCAGACTGGGCCTATAATGATTTCTCATTCAGGACAGAAACGGGAGCACGTCATGACCCAAACCCGCCGGATACTCGCCGCAACGCTCTGCGCCCTCGCCCTTTCGGCATTAGCGCAGGCGGCCGACAAAGAACAAAAATCCGAATCCCCACAGCCAACTCAGGCGGCGCCCGAGGGCAAACGCCCCTCAATGGCAGACATGCCCTTCATGAAAGAGGAAGCCAAACGACTGGCGGCGCTGATGGAGCGACTGCAAAAGGAAACCGATCCCGCAGAACGCCGCAAAATCATGGCGGAGACAAGCTGCACTCAGTAAGGTGAGCGCGATGTTGAGGCGGAGTTAGGGGCTCCTGAATGTTATTGAAATGTCAGGCACAGCGCTGATTAAAATTTTTCAGTGCGCGAACTAATTTCACGAATACTCATGTCACGAACACTCACTTCTCACACACCATCCTGAAACCACCCTTGGCGCCAGGATTTTTTGACACCGACTGCCATTCTCCGGGCGTATCCACGGTACCCATCTTTGCGCCGGTGGCCATTTTGCCTTTGAAAACCACATAGCCCAGCATGCGCGCAGATTCGTCCTTGCAATCGTATTCTTTATGGATCTTCATTGACAGCATGCCCTCTGGAGAGGGCGTGCGGTAGGTTTGGATTTCCCAGACCTTGCGAAAGCGCCCGCCACCGCCCATCGTACTCGTATCGATGTACACCTCCGTGCCACGAATATTTTCAAAGACCTTCACCAGCTCCGCCTGACTTAGCGGCGTGATGAAGAGCAGTGGTACTGCGAGGAGCAAAGCGTGCCTCATTGATTGTTCTCCATAAATGACTTGCTTAAATCAGGGTGCGCCGGCGAGTATCCAGCGGGCGAGCAGCGCAGCGTCGGTCGGATCAAGTCCCGCGTACGGCGGGTGGGCCATCTGGCCCCAGCGACCTTCGCAGCCCTCGATGATACGTTTAGCCACTTCAGCACTCACTTTTTTACCCTTGTAACGAGCGGCTATTTCCTTGAGCGCCGGGCCAACGCCCCGCAAGGACGCATCGTGGCAGTTGGCGCAACCATTGTCAGAAAACGCCGACTTTGCTGCGGTAACGTCAGCCGGCTTCATCTGTGCCTGTACTAGGGTCGTGGACATCAACAACATCAATCCTGCTGCCATTTTAAGTGATGTATTCACCTGCGCCTCCCTTTTCATCCGATGGGTAAGATAAACCTCATCTTCGCGCCAGATGCATCAGGATTCCTGTAAGCAGATCAAGTTTTGCCCGAATTCATCGCAAATCGACACAACCACGGGGCGGGATAGATACCACCCGATATCAAAGGACTGTGGCGGACAGAAATCGGAAAAGAATGAAGCAAGCACCAATTGCTAGAGCCTCTAGCAGTGCGTAAGAAGCGCGCCAGCAAGATTGAGACACAGCGGCTGGCGAATACTCGCCAGCCGCTTCAGACACTCAGGCCATCAATCAGTTTCTTGGCTTACGTCCCATATCGCTGGCCGACGCATTGGCTGGTGCTGCCGCTTTGATCTCTGCGGGTGCAGATGTCGGTGCTGGTGCGGATGTCGGTTCGGGTGCGGCAGCCACCTGCACCACGGGCTCGGGTGCGGGAGCAGCTACCACCGGCTGCACCGGTGGACTCGGCGGCGCAAAATTTTGCGGCTGCTGACCGACCTTGTTGATTGAGCCTTGCAGAGATCCGCCCTTCTTGATCTCCAGCTCGGTGTAGGTAATTGAGCCTGCAATCAGCCCCGAAGATTCGATGACCAGCGTTTTGTTGGCGATCGTGGTGTCGGTCACAGCGCCCGCCACTCTCACATGACTAGCCGTCGTACGTCCATTCATGGAACCATTCGTCTGAATGTGAACCGTATCGGCAGTCAGCTCGCCTTCGAGCTTACCGTCGATGGTTGCCAGACCTGGCACACGCATCGAGCCTTTCATGAAAACACCTTCACCTACGAGCAGGGAACCCGGCGTATTTGTGTCGGCCATATTGTTTTCGTGTCTCTCTTGAATTTAATGGAAGCTACTACCTTCGCAGCTTTGCTTATAACAACGGCATGATACAAGTTTTTCTCTCAGCAACCTACACTGTCAATTTGAAAACATATCGCCCATGAACCCACCCCGACTCATTCTTTTCGCTGGTCACGCTGGCACCGGCAAGACTACGCTCGCCAAGCAGGCTCTGCCCCAGCTCGCCGCACATTCTGGCCGAGACTTCTTCTTTCTAGACAAAGACACCGCCTATGGTGCATTCAGCTCACCCATCATGGGTCTACTGACCGGCGATCCGGCCGACCGCGACAGCCCAACCTATCTGCAGCACCTGCGCAACGGCGAATATGCAGGTCTGCTCGACATCACCCGCGAAAACCTGGCGCTTGGGCTTCAGGTCATGCTGGTCGGCCCCTTCACCCGCGAAATCATGGCAGGCAAATTTTTCCGACCGCAAGAGCTCGGCCTACCAGCCAATACGATCTGTCGCATCGCCTGGATCGATTTACCGAGCGATGAAGCGCGCCGCCGTATCGAGCGACGCGCCGATCCGCGTGATGCTTGGAAGCTCGCCCACTGGGACAGCTATCTGCAGCGTAGGATAGAGCCGCCCGAGCATCCGGGGATACTGCGATTTGATAACTCTGCGTTTGATCCAGCAGCTTTCGACAAACTGGTCGCGCATCTGCTGGACTAGGCTTGGAAGAATCAATCCAGCGCCTGGTAAACCAGCGTCTTGATCATCCGACGATATTGCTGCCGCACCGCACCCGGAGTCTGAGCCATCATGATGCCAATCAGCTGCTCTTTTGGATCCACCCAAAAGAACGTACCCCCCAAACCACCCCACGCAAAATCACCTTCGGAACCATGTACACCTGCGATACCCGGCCCCTGGCGCACCATAAAGCCCAACCCGAAGGTATAGCCCTGCACACCCATCAAGACTTCACCGGGCTGCACGGGTGTCGCGACTTTGGGGCCGAGATGATCCGAGGTCATCAATGCCACTGTTGTGCGGGAGAGATAACGCTTGCCATCCAACGTACCGCCATTGAGCAGCATCTGGCAGAAACGCAAATAGTCATCAGCCGTCGTTGACATGCCTGCGCCACCTGAATCATTACCGGTGGCACGCGTGACATCCAACATCACCATCATTGGCCCGCCGGTAGTGGGATCAATTTTCAAGGGTTCAGCAAGACGAGCCACTTTCGATGCAGGCACGACGAAGCTCGTGTCTTTCATGCCCAAGGGTTGAATCAGTCGTTCATCCAGCAGCACGCTGAGCGGCTTGTTGCTCACTGCCTCAAGTACGCGACCCAACAAATCTGTGGAGAGGCTGTATTCCCAAGTGCTGCCCGGCTGCGAGAGCAACGGCGCTTTTGAAAAGGCCTCGATCTGCTGTTGTGGCGTTAGCGTGATCCACTTGGATGGCACCTCAGTCGAGAACAGACCGGCTTCCTGATACGCAGCTTTCACCGCTGCAGAGCGCGTGAACTCCGCGTAAGTCAGACCCGAGGTGTGACGCAATAAATCATGCACCGTGATCGGCCGCGCCGCAGGTACGCGCGCGCTGTTGGCTTCGGCGGGATTGGTCATCACCTCCATCTTTGCCATGGCCGGAAAA
>CANKWG010000100.1 GCA_947487325.1 Oxalobacteraceae bacterium
GAATCCCTCGCGCGATGTCCGCAGGGACATCGCTGTCTCCTCCTAAAAGAAAAACGCCCACTGAATTCAGTGGGCGTTTTAAGTATTACTGGCGGAGAGGGTGGGATTCGAACCCACGGTACCTTGCAGTACGCCTGATTTCGAGTCAGGTACATTCGACCACTCTGCCACCTCTCCGGGTCGAAAACTGGTATTTCCGAAAGACCGCGATTGTATCAGAACTCGCTAGCCCGGCGAACGCGGGCTGGTCAGCGGCTTACGGTTTGAGCACCTTTACGCCACTCATATAAGGCCACAGCGCTTCGGGAATTGCGACACTACCATCAGCCTGCTGGTAGTTCTCCAGAATGGCGACCAGCGTTCGACCGACGGCAAGACCAGAGCCATTCAGTGTGTGCAGCAGTTCGGGCTTGCCCTGAGCATTACGAAACCGTGCTTGCATACGCCGAGCCTGAAAGGCTTCGCAGTTGGATACGGATGAAATCTCACGGTAGGTATTTTGTGCAGGCAGCCAGACTTCGAGGTCATAGGTTTTAGTCGACCCGAAACCCATATCGCCGGTGCACAGCGTAATGACACGGTAAGGCAGTCCGAGTTTTTTGAGGATGGTCTCCGCATGCGAGAGCATTTCTTCCAGCTGCGCGTATGAATGTTCCGGATGCGCGATCTGCACCATCTCGACTTTATCAAATTGATGCTGGCGAATCAGCCCGCGCGTATCACGACCGTGGCTGCCGGCTTCGGACCTAAAACAAGGTGTATGCGCGACCATGCGCATGGGCAGCTGCTCAGCAGCGACGATTTCATCGCGCAGAAAATTGGTCAGTGAGACTTCAGCAGTAGGTATCAGATAGAGCGCTTCGCCCTCGCCTTCTTGGCCACCTTTTTTGACGGCAAAAAGGTCTGCCTCGAATTTAGGTAGCTGGCCGGTGCCGCGCAGGGTATCTGAGTTGACGATGTAGGGCGTGTAGCACTCGGTGTAGCCGTGCTCAGCCGTGTGCGTGTCCAGCATGAACTGAGCAAGAGCACGATGCAGACGTGCGATGCCGTTTTTCATGACGGTGAATCTGGCCCCGGAGAGTTTGGCACCGGTATCGAAATCCAGCCCCAGAGGCGCGCCGACATCGACGTGGTCTTTAACATCGAAATCAAACGCACGCGGTGACCCTACCTTGCGCAATTCAACATTGTCCTGCTCACCATCACCTTGCGGCACGGATTCATGCGGCAGGTTAGGTATGGCCAGCATGAAATCGAACAGCTTGGCCTGCACGATCTCCAGCTGATCTGCCGAGGCCTTGAGTTCGTCACCCAGACCAGCCACCTGATTCATGACGGCGGTGGTGTCTTCGCCTTTGCCTTTGAGGATGCCGATCTGTTTGGAGAGGGAATTACGCTGAGACTGCAGCTCTTCGGTGCGGGACTGTATGGCTTTGCGTTCGCCTTCGATGGCGTTGAAAGCCGCCACATCGAGCTTGAATTTACGCTGCGCCAGACGCTCGGCGACGTGGGTGATGTCCTTGCGGAGGAGTTGGATGTCGATCATGGGAATGAGGGGCTTGCTGGGTAAAGATGGGATTGTATCAAGGGCGGCTGAGGATTTTTATCCGACCGTGCGTCGTAGGTGGGTATCTTTGCATTTTTCATTGCGAGCGTGAGCAGCTGCACAACGAACGACACTGGATCCCGGCTTGCGCCGGGATGACGATTTTGAGGTCAACAGCTCTTAAAAAGTCATCCCGGCGTAAGCCGGGATCCAGTGTCTTTGCTTTAACCAGGGGCATTACGCGAGCCCGCAGCATTCGGAAAAAACTAGGCGCTACAAAACCAATGCGAAAGTGAACCCACGACCGCGTTATTTTTTCTTTACGTTTGAATTCGCCTCTGCATCCAGTCCCCTGAGATAAGCCAGTTTCTCCGCAATCTTCCCCTCCAGCCCACGCGGTGTGGGTTGATACCAGCCGGGCTCGCCCAAGCCATCGGGCAGATAGGTTTCGCCGGCCGCGTAGGCATCAGGCTCGTCATGGGCGTAGCGATAAAGCTTTCCGTAACCCAGTTGTTTCATCAGCTTGGTGGGGGCGTTGCGTAGGTGCTCGGGCACGGGACGCGAGCTGTCTTTGGCAACCAAAGCCTTGACGGCGTTGTAGGCGTTATAGACCGCGTTAGATTTGGCCGCGCAGGCGAGATAGATGGTGGCTTCGGCCAGTGCCAGTTCACCTTCGGGTGAGCCTAGCCGCTCATAGGTTTCTGCGGCATCGAGCGTCAGACGTAGTGCGCGCGGATCCGCCAACCCAATATCTTCTGCGGCCATGCGTATAAGCCGACGCGACAGGTAGCGTGCATCAGCACCGCCATCAAGCATTCGAACCAGCCAGTAGAGTGCAGCATCAGGATTGGAGCCGCGCACGGATTTGTGTAGTGCCGAAATCTGATCGTAAAAAGCATCGCCGCCTTTATCAAAGCGCCGCAGGCTATCGCCCAGGCTTTCTTTGAGCAGCGCCGTATCGATTTGGGTTTGCTTTTTTTGAAGTGCAGCGCGCAGAATGATTTCCGTGTTGTTGAGTAGCTTGCGGCCATCACCATCGGCGCTGGCGACGAGCATGAGGGCGGCATCTTCATCGATGCCGATACCTTCGTGCAGTGCCAGCGCGCGCGTGAGCATCTGTAATAAATCATCCTGACTCAAGGACTGCAGCACATACACTGCAGCACGCGAGAGCAAGGCGCTATTGACTTCGAATGAGGGGTTTTCTGTGGTGGCGCCAATGAAAGTAAACAAGCCACTCTCGACATGCGGCAGGAAGGCGTCCTGCTGGCTTTTGTTGAAACGGTGAACTTCATCAACAAACAAAATCGTTCGGCGCGCTGAGGTAACTTGCAGCAATTGCGCGCGCTCGACGGCTTCGCGGATGTCTTTTACACCTGACAAAACCGCCGACAAGGCCATGAATTCCGCCTGAAATCCCTGCGCCATCAAACGGGCCAGCGTGGTCTTGCCCACACCGGGCGGACCCCAGAGAATCATGGAATGCGGCTGACCCGATTCAAAAGCGACGCGCAAGGGTTTGCCTGCGCCCAGCAAATGCTGCTGACCTATGACCTCATCAATCGATGTCGGACGCAGGCGCTCGGCCAGTGGGACGGCACTCATCGCTTATTGCTGCAGCACGTCGGCGCCCTTGGGCATCACAAAACGAAACTGGTTGGATGAGAACGAGGGATTTTTTTCGAAACGAGTAAACGACAGCAGCGATATCTGACCAAAACTGTCGCGTAGTTCCATTGCAACCGGCACACCGTCTTTCAAACCGATGCCAATTTTTTCGAAGTTGGTGTCTTTGGTTTTCGGAATCGCTTGCAGCCATTCGATACCATCGCGTGTGCCACCTTCGGAGAGATTGAAATTTTTTTCCAGGTCATTGCTACCAAACAGTATTGCTGCTGGCGAAGATCCGATGGCATTACCCAGTTTTCTGATGGTGACCTGATTGAGGTCTTTGTCATAGACGTAGAGCTTGTCGCCATCCGCCTGCAAGATTTGCTCATAAGGCTTTTGATAGACCCAGATGAACTTGCCGGGTCGCGCAAACTGGAAACTGCCCGTAGAGGCGTTCGAGGTCTGGAGCTTGCCACCCTCCTCTTTCACCAGTCGTTGTGTGAATTCACCACGGGCGCTCTTGGTCGCGGCAACAAAAGCTTTAAACTGCTCAAGCGCAGCGGCCTGCAAGGTCAGAGGCACACATAGCAAACCAGTCAGAAAAATCAGTTGGCGCAAGCTTTTACTCTGCATTGGTATTGGGAACAAGAATGTCACGATTGCCATTGGAATGCATGGTGGAGACCACACCACTTTGCTCCATTTGCTCAAGCAAACGTGCAGCGCGGTTGTAGCCGATACGAAGATGACGCTGCACCAATGAGATAGATGCGCGACGATTTTTAAGTACGACAGCAACGGCCTGATCATAAAGCGGATCAGCCTCGCCACTGGGGCCACCGATACCACCCAACTCGCCACCACCCTCTTCGGCGGTACCACCATCGAGTATGCCTTCGATGTAATTGGGCTCGCCTTGGGATTTGAGGTGATTGACAACACGATGCACTTCGTCATCCGATACAAACGCGCCGTGTACGCGTATAGGCAAGCCGGTTCCGGGCGGCAGGTAGAGCATGTCACCCATACCGAGCAGCGCTTCGGCACCCATCTGATCAAGAATGGTGCGCGAATCGATTTTGCTCGATACCTGGAAGGCTATTCGCGTCGGAATATTGGCCTTGATCAAACCTGTAATCACATCGACCGAAGGACGTTGTGTGGCGAGTATCAGGTGTATGCCAGCTGCACGCGCTTTTTGCGCGATACGAGCGATCAGCTCTTCCACCTTCTTTCCGACGACCATCATCAGATCCGCTAATTCATCAATCACGATAACGATGGTCGGCAATTTCTCCAGCGGCTCAGGTGCATCGGGCGTAAGGCTGAAGGGGTTAGGGATTTTTTCTTCTTTCTTTTCAGCGTCTGCGATTTTCTGGTTGTACGTGGAAAGATTACGCACACCCAGCTTGGACATGAGCTTGTAGCGGCGCTCCATTTCATTCACAGCCCAATTCAGCGCGTGACCGGCCTGCCGCATATCAGTCACCACCGGTGCGAGCAGATGCGGTATGCCTTCGTAGATGGAGAGTTCGAGCATCTTGGGATCGATCAGGATCAGACGCACTTGATTCGGATCAGCCTTGTAGAGCAGCGAAAGAATCGTTGCATTGATACCGACTGATTTACCCGATCCCGTTGTACCTGCGACCAGCAAGTGGGGCATCTTGGCCAGATCCGCCACCACGGGATTGCCTGCAATGTCTTTACCCAGCCCGATGGTAAGCAGCGAGGCATTGTCGTTGTAGACCTTGGAACCAACGATCTCGGACAGTCGCACGATCTGGCGCTTGGGATTGGGCAGCTCCAGACCCATGTAGTTCTTGCCTGGAATCGTCTCGACGACGCGAATCGAGGTCAGCGATAACGCACGTGCAAGATCACGAGCCAAGTTCACAATCTGACTGCCTTTGACACCCGTGGCAGGCTCGATCTCATAACGCGTAACCACGGGTCCAGGATAGGCAGCCACTACTTTGACCTCGACACCGAAGTCGGAAAGTTTTTTCTCGATCAAACGGCTAATGAACTCCAGCGTCTCGACGGCCACGGTTTCCTGTTCGACAGGCGCATCGTCTAGTAATGACAGGGGTGGCAAGTTGGTATCAGGCATGTCGAGGAACAAAGAGACCTGCTTTTCTTTTTCCACGCGCTCGGACTTGGGTACCGAGACGACTTGCGGCACGATCTGTATGGGCGCATGCGATTCGACGATACGCGCGCGTTCCTGAACGACGATTTCCTCACGTTTGACGGCAGCTTCAAGACCGGCTTTGCGATCTTCGGCAGCAGCGTAACGTGCAGCGATCCATTGCCCAAAATTTTCTATCCCGCCACCGAGCTTCTCGGCAACCGCCATCCAGGAGACATGGAAACAGAGACTGAAGCCCAGTCCGAAAAACAGCAATAAGAGTAAAGTACCGCCGTCAAAACCAAAAGTGCTCTGCACACTGCCACCAATGATTTCCCCCAGTACGCCACCATGCTTGCCGGGTAGCATAAATTTCCAGGAGTACATCCGTATATGTTCCAGCGCAGAGCTTCCGATTAGGAGCATGACAAAACCTGCGCTGCGTATGCCAGCTTCGTAGCGGTGTGGTTTCTCAGGTTCTTTTTTCAGCAGAAAGCGTTGCGCCAGATGACGATAGCTGACCCAGACTGCGGCGAGCAAGGCGATGCTCCACCACCAGGCAGAAAATCCAAAAACGAAGAGCATTAGATCCGCGAGCATGGCTCCGGCTGAACCACCCCAGTTATCTGGACGCACATTGGCCGCGCTGCGATGGCAGCTGCCGTCCCCGGGCGCCACGGACCAGCCGGGATCACAGGGGGAGTAGGTAAACAGCGCCAGCGTCAGGAAGGCGCAAAGCACAGCAAACACCAGCCAGCGGGCCTCGGACAACAGCCGAATGAGGCGATTGGGCAAGGGGTCGGGCGGTGGCGCCGGCGGCGTGCGAGTGTAGGGTGTGGTGGTTCGGGTCATGACTGATGGGAATTCCGGCGGCGCGAGTGAGTCTTTGTCAGTTCATCTATAATTTACGCCTTATTTCGGCGGCACTATCGCATGAATCAGTGCAGGATGATACTCCCTCTCGGATACCTGTTCTCCTCAAGCTCCAAGCTCCGGCCTTACCCGTCATTATTGTTCATTTCAAAAGATCCCTATGTCCAGCGTAAAACATGCACGTGTCCTTATCATCGGTTCCGGCCCCGCCGGCTACAGCGCCGCTGTCTATGCAGCTCGCGCCAACCTCAATCCGGTGCTGATCACCGGTGTTGAGCAGGGTGGCCAGCTGATGACGACCACCGATGTCGAAAACTGGCCCGGCGATCCGATGGGCGTCCAGGGCCCGGAGCTGATGCAGCGTTTGTTGCAGCATGCGGAGCGCTTCAATACCGAAATTATTTTTGACCATATCCACACCACGCACCTGAAAGAGAAGCCGATCCGACTGGAAGGCGACTCGGGTAGCTACACCTGTGATGCCTTAATCATCGCCACTGGCGCCTCCGCGCAATATCTGGGTCTGCCCTCGGAAGAGAAATTCATGGGTAAAGGTGTATCGGCCTGCGCAACCTGCGATGGCTTCTTCTACCGTAATCAGGAAGTCGCTGTTGTGGGCGGCGGCAATACGGCCGTCGAAGAAGCGCTCTATTTGTCAAACATCGCCAGCAAGGTAACCGTGGTTCATCGCCGTGACAAATTCCGCGCTGAACCGATCCTGATTGATCGCCTGATGGCCAAGGTCGCTGAAGGCAAAGTCGCCATCCACTGGAACCACACGCTGGATTCTGTGACCGGCGACGACAGCGGCGTAACAGGTATTGTCGTCAAATCCACCGCCGACGGCAGCACCAAGCCACTGACACTGCATGGCGTGTTCATCGCGATCGGACACAAACCCAATACCGGCATCTTTGACGGGCAGCTGGATATGCGTAACGGTTACATCATCACGCGCAGTGGTCTTGATGGCATGGCGACGATGACCAGTATCGAAGGCGTGTTCGCAGCGGGCGATGTGCAAGACCATATTTACCGTCAGGCAATTACCAGCGCTGGTACGGGATGTATGGCCGCACTGGACGCGCAACGCTATCTGGAAAGTCTCGAGTAAAAAGCCTGTAGAAGCAAACGCTGTACAGGCCCGAGGCCAGCAATTCCACGCAACATCTGCCCACGGGGTGCTTGCTGATGAAAGACTTCACCGAACTCAAGTCGCTGCAAAAGCAACTGAGCGAACAGGCGGCCGCAAAAGCGCAGGCAGAGCGAGAGCAACGCGAGCGCGAGGAACAACGCGTTCGCGAAGCCAATTTGTTTCGCGAAAGTGTCGGTGAAGTCAAACCTCTGAACGCCCCACCCAGAGTGGAGCCACCACCGCAGCATCCTCTCCCCATACCGCATCAGCGCATTGCCGACGATGAAGCCGTGATGTACGAATCGCTGTCGGATGAATTCAGCATTGATACCCTGCTCGAAACTGATGAAGCACTCAGCTATGCACGCAGCGGCATAGGTCCGGATGTACTCCGCAAATTGCGCGGCGGCGAATGGGTGACGCAGGGACAGCTGGATTTACATGGGCTGCGTACGGATGAGGCGCGTGAGGCGGTGGCACTGTTTCTACGCGAGTCAGTGCGACGCGGCTTTCGTTGCGTGCGCATCATTCACGGCAAAGGGCTGGGGTCGGTCAACAAGACGCCCGTGCTGAAAAATAAAGTCAGAAACTGGCTGGTGCAGAAGAATGAAGTGATTGCCTTCTGCCAAGCGCGCGCTGCG
>CANKWG010000101.1 GCA_947487325.1 Oxalobacteraceae bacterium
CGAGGTCTACATGACCCTGACCTACAATCCCTCGCGCGCACTTGATCAGATCGATGCTGCCAATCCGCGCGTCTACAACGACACGCATGCGGGCGACTCTGGTAAAAGTAAAGGCAAAGGGAATGGTAAGGGCAACGTCAATGGCCATATCATCCGCTGGGCCGAAAACGAAGCCCGGGTCACTGCGACAAAATTTCAGTGGGATGTGTTTCTGTTTGCTGCGCGCTCGAGCGCAGATCCCCAGAATATCAATCTGTCCGGACTGACCGCCGACAATGACTTTTCTAGCCCGGACGGGTTATGGTTTGCGCGTAGCGGTTTGCTCTGGATAGAGACAGATGATCATGCGTATCGCGATGCCAGCAACTGCATGCTGCTGGCAGCCCTACCCGGCAAGGTCGGTGACGGTGGTACGCGCAGCATCGTTAATCGCGAAGAAGATAAAGAGCGCTCCATGACAACGCACATCGGCAAAGCGCCGGAGGCATCCTCATTACGCCGCTTTCTGGTGGGACCGGTCGACTGCGAAATCACTGGCTTGGCCGAATCGCCTGACGGACGCGCTTTGTTCATCAACATTCAGCATCCGGGCGAAACCACTACCAGCAAAGACTTCAATATCTCTGATCCAGCGAGCTATCTAAGCCATTGGCCTGATGGTGGCAAGGCGCGACCGCGATCTGCCACCATCGTCATCACACGCAAAGATGGCGGACTTATCGGCGCCGATCTCGTTTAATGATCGCAACTGTCATAGAACTGCAATCTAACCGTCATTGTCTTGCATTAATCAGTCGCTACGCTCTTCTAATTACAACAATGAGGAAGAACGATGCGACTGATGACCGTCGGTACGGATTCAACCCCGAACTTTCCCAAGCTCTCCCTGAGTCTGGCCAGCACGCCAGAGGAAGTTCGTGAAGTTCAGCGCCTGCGCTACAAAGTCTTTGTCGAGGCCATGGCTCTCGAGACTCTGGAGAATCACGAAGGACTCGAGAAAGACGAGTTCGACGAGTATTGTGATCATCTGATCGTCCGCGATACCCGTTCTCTAGAGGTCGTTGGCACCTATCGTGTACTAGGACAAAGCGGTCTGCAGGCCACACGCAGCTTCTACTCTGAAAGCGAATTTGATTTAGGGCGACTCGCACATCTGCGCCCACGTATTCTCGAGGCAGGCCGTGCCTGCATTCATCCTGATTACCGTAGCGGTGGTGTGATCATGATGCTCTGGGCTGGCCTAGCCGCCTGCATGCGCAGAGAAAAAGCCGACTATCTGATCGGCTGCGCGAGTGTCAGTCTGGCTGATGGCGGCAACACGATCAACAGTATTTACAGACAACTCGCCAACGAACATCTTGCGCCACCCGAATACCGAGTCACACCTCGATTGCCCTTCCCTTTGCACGAAGAGGCACTCACCAACAAAGCCACGCTACCACCACTGATCAAAGGCTACCTGCGCAGTGGTGCCTGGATCGGGGGCGAACCGGCGTGGGACCCGGATTTTCATAGCGCGGACCTGTTCATGATGCTGCCGCTGGAACGACTCGACAGCCGCTATGCCAAACACTACCTAAAAGAAATGGAGAGCGCGTGAACGCGAGAGATCACTTCATGAGCACAGGAAAAAAGCACAAAGACTCCCTTAAAAAACCTAAGCCTTTACGCTTCAGAACGATATGGATTTCTGATGTTCATCTGGGCACCAGTGGATGCCAGGCAGCTCGCCTACTGGAATTTCTGAAAGCGACCGAATCAGACGTTTTGTATCTTGTGGGCGATATCGTCGATGGCTGGCAGCTGAAACGGCGCTGGTACTGGCACCAAACCCATAATGATGTAGTGCAGCTGGTATTGAAAAAAGCCAAAAAAGGAACAAAGGTAATTTTCGTTCCGGGTAATCACGATGAAGCGATACGTCAATTCATCGGACTGGATTTTGGTGGCATCAAGATCCGTGATGAACTGATCCATACCTGCGCCAATGGCAAGCGCATGCTGGTACTGCATGGCGACCGATTCGACGGTGTGATCGCCTGCGCTAAGTGGCTCGCCTACGTTGGTGACTCGCTCTACACGATGATCCTGAAATTCAACCAGTACTACAACGCCTGGCGCGCGCGCTCTGGCCTGCCCTACTGGTCCCTGTCGCAATATCTCAAGCTTAAAGTCAAAAATGCCGTGAGCTACATCACCTCCTTCGAAACAGCGCTGGCTGAAGAAGCGAAAAAACAAGGCGTCGATGGCATTATTTGCGGTCACATACACAAGGCAGAAATCCGCGAGATCGACGGTGTCCTTTACTGCAATGATGGTGACTGGGTTGAGAGTCTGTCAGCGTTAGTAGAGGAAGCAGATGGTGAACTACGTCTGACCGACTGGCATGAGGTGATGCTACGCTGGGAGCAGTCGCAATTTCTGCGTGTAGAGAAAGATGTCGGCGCGGTAGCTGCATGACCGTAGTAATTCAACCACTACCCGTTTTCGACGAATTAGACTTTCCCTGTCCTGTGCACCCCTTGCACCACGCCACGGGCAACCAGCGTCGCATATTGCTGGTGTCGGTATCGGCAGGGAATGGTCACGTGCGAGCCGCACAGGCGATCGCCGCGCATGCGTGGGCTGATTTTCCGCAATTACGTCTGCAGCACATCGACATGATGCAGATCGTACCCACACTGTTTCGCAAGTTGTACAGTGAATTGTACATGAAGATCGCGAGCGGTCTGCCGGAAGCCTGGGGCTGGCTCTACCGAAAAACCGATCGCGAGCCAGGCAATAGCCTCAGCGGACGATTGCGTCGAGGGGTACAGCGTCTTTGCTCGCAGCGTCTATTCAGCGAGGTTGATCGCTTCAAGCCTGACGTGATCATCTGTACGCACTTTCTGCCTGCCGAAGTACTGGCAACGGCGATCAATGAAAAACGTCTTGATTCTCAGGTCTGGGTGCAAGTGACTGACTTTGACTTGCACCAAATGTGGCTGCATCCTGGCATCAGTGGCTATTTTGTCGCGAATGAAGAATTGGCATTCCGTTTGCACAGCCAAGGTGTGCCCCTGAAGGATATTGTGGTCAGCGGCATCCCTGTCATGCCCGTGTTCAACACCCGGCCCGATCGACCCGAGGCTGCCGCAAGACTTGAACTGAATCCGACCCGCTTTACCGTGCTGCTGATGGGCGGTGGTGCAGGCATCGGCATGGATCCGGTCTGGATCACCGAACTACTCAAGACACAGCCGCAGCTACAGGTGATCGTCATGACCGGCAAGAATACTGCGCTGCGAGAAGTGCTGGCGAGCGTGGAGCGCGCATATCCGGACCGCCTGCGCGTAATCGGCTTCACCGAAGACGTTGCGAGCCTGATGATGGCTGCCGATCTCGCCATCACGAAGCCCGGCGGCCTGAGTACCTCAGAGTGCCTCGTTTGTGGCCTGCCCATGTTGCTGGTCAATCCCATACCGGGACAAGAAGAACGCAATGCCGCCTTTCTGATGCAAGAAGGCGTAGCCCAGCGCGCAGATGATCCGCTGACCCTGCAATTCCGTCTGCAAAAGCTACTCTCAGATCCCGAACGTTTGGCCTCTATGCGACAGCGTGCGATGGCCTTGGGTAAACCACAAGCGGCTCAGCAAGTGCTTGGACACGTCGGATGAACGCGCCCATTGAGATACTGATACCCTTCATAAGCACAGTTCTGTTTGTACTGATCCTGGGATTTTTTTTCGCGAAGCTGGAAATTGCGATTGAAGGCGATTCCGGTTGGGCAGCGAACCTGCCGACCTGGCGCATCGAACATCACTGGTTGTTGGATATATTCTGGGGTGGTCGTGCAATGACTGGATACCACGCCTGGGCATTTTCGCTGGTGGCGCTTTTCTTTCATTTCCCGCTGATATTTGGTGGTGAGTACAGCTGGGCACTGGAGCAGCGTGTACTGGCTTCGATCATGCTGTTTTGGGTGACAGAAGATTTTTTATGGTTTGTGCTGAATCCAGCCTTCGGCTTTCAACGCTTTGCCAAAATCCACGCGGGATGGCATAAGCACTGGGTTGCTGGCGCCCCGATTGAATACTGGATTTTTACGCCGCTGGGGTTTTTCTTGCTTTGGCAATCGTATCAATGAGCGGGATCAGTCAATCAATGAAAAATTCCGGCGCAAGCACTGCCTTAAGAAATATCTCATTCCCATCAACACGCTCGCGACTGGCAATCCACCAGGCATTGGATTTTCTGATCGTCCAACTCTGCTCCTCGCCCGTCAGCAACAAGGAAGCCAATTCGCCCAGCCAAGGCTGATGTCCGATCACCATGACCGGACGACGACTTGCTGGCCAACCCGTTGCATCAAGCACCTCGGTCGCGCTGGCTTGAGGTCCGATGGTATCGACGATTTTAAACTTACGCCCAAGTGCTTCAGCGGTTTGCTGAGTGCGCGTCGTGGGGCTGCACAAAATGCGACAACCATCAGGCAGACTGCGATCCAACCACGCGCCCATACGCGCGGCTTGCTTACGGCCGTGGGGCGTTAGTTCACGTCCCTCATCTGGCTCACCCACTTCGGCTTGTGCATGCCGCCAGAGAATAATGTCCATCACCGGCCTAAAGTCTGCATCAGAAATTCCTGCGCACTGAAACCCGCCTGATCCGATTGTGGACGGCGGCGATGATAGTTACCATCGGCGTCAAGTTCCCAAGAGTTCCGATTGTCTTTCAAGTAAGGCATCAAACCCTCCTGCATCACACGCTCTTTAAGGGTTTTGTCGAGCACAGGAAACGCCACTTCGATCCGGCGGAACAGGTTACGGTTCATCCAATCTGCACTGGCCAGATACAAATCATCTTCGCCTTCATTATGGAAGCAAAAAATTCGGCTATGCTCGAGGAACCTTCCCACAATCGATTGCACCCGAATATTTTCAGACAAGCCTTCAACACCCGGACGCAACACGCAGGCACCACGCACGATCAGATCAATTTTTACGCCAGCACGAGATGCCTCGTAAAGCGCCTGAATAATCGAGGCATCTTGTAACGCATTCATCTTCGCAATAATGTGAGCGTTGCGACCCTCGCTAGCGATCTGCGCTTCTCTCTGAATCGCCTTGATTAACTCTTTATTCAAATCAAAAGGTGCAACCCACAAATGTGTCAGGCGTTTCGGGCGTGTCAGACTGGTGAGATTGATGAAAACTTCATTGACATCATGCGCCATTGCTGAATTGGCTGTCAGCAAACCAAAGTCAGTGTAAAACTTGGTCGTTGTTGGATGGTAGTTTCCGGTACCCAGATGTGCATAGAGGCGTAGCTTGCCTTCTTCACGACGTATCACCAACGCCATCTTTGCATGCGTTTTGAGGCCGACAATGCCGTAGACGACTTGCGCACCGACTTTTTCTAATTTATCAGCCCAGTTGATATTGGCCTCTTCGTCAAAGCGTGCCATGAGTTCAACAATGACTGTGACTTCTTTTCCGTTACGGGCTGCTGCGATTAACGCCTCCATCAACGCGGAGTTCATGCCGGTGCGATAAATCGTTTGCTTGATGGCGACCACATTCGGATCTTCTGCCGCAGAACGAATAAACTCGATGACAGGCTGGAACGACTCAAATGGATGATGCAGCAAGATGTCGTTTTCCGCGATCATGGCAAACAGATCGCTACTCTCCGCGAGAGGGACGGAAAGTGATGGTGAAAACGGAGAAAACCTGAGTGCTGGACCGGATGCGTAATCAATCAGTTCGTTGAGCCGGACCATATTGACTGGCCCATCGACGCGGTAGAGAAACTCCGGCGAAATAACAAACTGTTCCAACAAAAAATCAGCGAGATGATCTGGACAATTCTGCGCAACCTCGAGACGTACAGCGAAGCCAAAATTCCGAGTCTGCAACTCACCCTTGAGGGCCTGACGCAAATTTTTGACTTCTTCTTCATCCACCCACAGATCGCTGTCGCGCGTGACGCGGAATTGAGAAAACCCCATGACTTCGCGCCCCGGGAACATGTCTGCGATATGCGCATGTATCACCGACGACAGCAGGCAATAGGCGCCCGAATGACCGGCGCCTGTGGCGGGTAGTTTGATGACTCGCGATAGAACACGCGGCGCTTTGATGACGGCAATCGACGTGCCTCGCCCGAAAGCATCCTTACCGGCCAACTCGACAATGAAATTCAAGCTTTTGTTAACGATCTGAGGAAACGGGTGCGCCGGATCCAGCACAATGGGCGTCAGTATCGGGCGCACTTCCTTCTCGAAAAAATCCCGCACCCAATGTCTTTGCGCTTCATCACGATTGACGTGCCGAAGCAACTGGATACCCTCGGTGGCCAAGGCGGGGAGAATCTGTTCATTCAGCACCGCATACTGTTGCACCACCAGCGCCTGGCAAGAGGCCGTGACGTCGGCCAATTCAGGTAGCGACACCGGTTGCGTTATCTCATGCTCATTGCGCACCCGTGCAATCAGACTGGCAATGCGTACTTCAAAGAATTCGTCGAGGTTGCTGCTGACGATACACAGGTACTTCAGCCGCTCCAATAGTGGGATACTCGCATCCTCGGCCTGAGCCAGCACGCGGCGATTAAACGCGAGCATGGAAAGCTCACGATTCAGGAGCGATCCTGCCGTCGCATTGGCTGCGGCCTCCTCGCCCTCGGTGGCCACGGTGGCTGGCCTGACTTTTTTGGTGGAATTCATAAGTTTTAGTGTAGGTAGGCCGCATGACTGTTTGATGACAGAGTTGTTCACTTATTGGAAGCTTCCTGTCATGTAGCTGACACAAAGGGCCTTTATAGTCCGTCAGGTTGTTTTGTCCCCACCCCAAAAAAGCGAGGAGTCTTCATGCGTAAGTTGCAATTTATTAAAGGCGTCGTCGGCGCAGCGGCAGGTCTTGTGATGGCCATGTCTGTACATGCTGCTGATATTACCGGAGCCGGCGCTACTTTTCCGTTCCCAATCTATTCCAAATGGGCTGAAGCCTACAAAGCCGCGACAGGCATTGGTCTGAACTATCAATCCATCGGTTCCGGTGGTGGCATCAAGCAAATCAAAGCCAAGACTGTTGACTTTGGTGCTTCCGACAGGCCTATGCCAATCGAAGAACTTGAAAAAGAAGGTTTGATACAGTTCCCAGCCATCATCGGCGGTGTGGTGCCTGTTATGAACATTGATGGCGTTGAAGCTGGTCAGATGAAACTCACCGCCGACATCATCTCGGGCATTCATCTTGGCAAGATCAGCAAGTGGAACGATCCAGCGATCGTGGCGCTGAACCCTGACATGAAGTTGCCTGCTTTGGCGATCACAGTCGTTCACCGCGCTGATAGCTCGGGCACGACTTTCCTCTGGACGGATTACTTGTCCAAGTCGAATGCAGAGTTCAAATCAGTTGTTGGCGCTAACACTGCGGTCAAATGGCCAACCGGTGTAGGCGGCAAAGGCAATGAAGGCGTTGCAGCCAATGTTCAGCGTATCAAAGGCGCCTTTGGTTATGTTGAGTATGCTTTCGCGAAAAAGAACAAGATCACCTATGCGCAGTTGAAGAACCGTGAAGGCGAATTTGTTCAGCCCGATGACGAGACCTTCAAGGCTGCTGCAGCCAATGGTGACTGGGCCAATACGCCCGGCATGGCAGTGGTCCTGACCAATCAGCCAGGCAAGAACAGCTGGCCAGCAACAGGTGCATCGTTCATCATCATGCACAAGGCACAGCCCGACGCTCTGACTGGTCGCGCAGTACTGAAATTCTTCGACTGGGCTTACAAGAACGGCGCTGGCATGGCTACCGAGCTGGATTACGTTCCAATGCCCCCAAGCACCCAGAAGCTGGTTAGCGACCTGTGGAAAGCACAACTCAAGGATCCTAGCGGCAAGGCAATCTGGTAATACCGATTTAAACATCTCCAAGTGTTTTTA
>CANKWG010000102.1 GCA_947487325.1 Oxalobacteraceae bacterium
TCAATAGCCGAGCGGCGCTGCTTCTGCGCCATGCGCGCATGATTGAATCCTATGATCTGATCCACCAGTTTTTCACTGATCGCCTCTTTAGCCACAACGGCATGCTGAAAGTCGGGAAGTTCGTGCTGCGCGCGCGATAAATGCTGTTTGAGAGACTTGCGACTCGATTTTCCCAGTTGTGCCAGATAGCTTTCTTCAGTATCGGGCAAGTCAATGACAATATCCTCGGTAACTGCCATACAGACTGAGGGGTGTTGCAGCAACATCTTGCTGACGGACTGCGCATGCAAGCTGATCACTGATGCTTTGGCATGGCGCTTAAAAAGCGCATTGGCAAAACGGTCTAGCTCCGCCGATGGTATGTGCATGCCCTCGTTGAGCACCCGAATGCGTGAGCCATCAATGCAATACAACAAGAGCGCAGACAGCTGGCCATCGCGCCAGGCTGCATAGGTATGCACTTGTGTGAGGCTATTGCACTGCAGTTGCGGAAGGGATGCATACAAGCTTTTATAGAGCCCTTCGAGGCCCTGTTCGGCAAAAGGCGGTATGCAATCCGTATAGATCCGTTCTGCGGAATTTTCCGCAGGCAGAGTTTCATTTTCCGTAAAGATTTTCATGCCAATTTAGATGCTGGAATGCAGCGGAGTTTGGGTGTGCCAGGTAACGGGTCGGATCTGGTCAAGCTCGCCTCGAGTCAGGTAGGGATCTATGACCTATTGGGTTAATTTACTTTGCGGTTAAACTAAGGGGTTAACATCCGTCATACTTACTCACTCCATGTCCAGCAATACTGAAAGCCAGTTGACCGAGCAAGGCACTGCGTTACCGTCGCAAAACCTGTCGCGAGAGCACATTACCCGTGAGGTGGCGCGTCGCCGCACCTTCGGCATCATTTCTCACCCCGATGCGGGCAAGACCACCCTGACGGAAAAGTTGCTCCTGTTTTCTGGCGCGATCCAACTTGCCGGTACCGTCAAGGCCCGTAAGAGCGGGCGTCACGCCACATCGGACTGGATGGAAATTGAAAAGCAGCGTGGTATTTCCGTTGCCAGCTCCGTGATGCAGTTCGAGTACCGCGACCATGTGGTCAATCTTCTTGATACGCCGGGTCACCAGGATTTTTCAGAGGATACTTATCGCGTCCTGACAGCAGTGGATTCTGCGCTGATGGTGATTGATGCCGCCAAGGGTGTGGAAGCGCAGACGATCAAGCTGCTCAATGTCTGCCGTATGCGCAACACGCCCATCATTACCTTTATGAACAAGATGGATCGCGAAACGCGCGATCCTCTTGAGCTACTCGATGAGCTGGAGTCGGTACTCGAAATACAATGTGCGCCCGTGACCTGGCCTATAGGTATGGGTAAATCGTTCCGCGGGGTCTATCACCTGATGCGCGACGAGATCATGCTGTTTGCGGCTGGCAGCGAGCGTGCCGATCAGGAATTTGAAGTCATCAAGGGTATCGACAATCCCCGACTTGCCGAGATGTTCCCGCTTGAAATCGAGCAACTGAAAATGGAAGTTGAGCTGGTACACGGCGCCTCGCACCCTTTCGATCTCGATTCATTTTTGGCGGGAAAGCAGACCCCGGTTTTCTTCGGTTCTGCGATCAATAATTTTGGTGTGCGTGAAATTCTCAATGCGCTGCTGGATTGGGCGCAGCCACCACGCGAGCGCGATGCGACGATTCGTAGCGTAGCGCCTGATGAGACACCGTTTTCTGGTTTTGTGTTCAAAATTCAAGCCAATATGGATCCGGCGCACCGGGATCGCATTGCTTTTCTTCGCGTATGCTCGGGGCGATTCGAGCGTGGCATGAAGGTGCGCCATCTGCGACTTGAGCGTGATGTGAAACTGTCTTCGGTCGTGACCTTCATGGCGTCGAGTCGCGAGCAGGTTGAAGAAGCTTATGCGGGCGATATTATCGGTCTGCCCAACCATGGCAACATGCAAATTGGTGACAGCTTCTCCGAGGGAGAATTGCTGCAGTTCACAGGTATTCCTTATTTCGCGCCCGACTTTTTCCGCTCTGTCCGTATTCGTAACCCGCTCAAGATCAAGCAGCTGCACAAAGGGCTGCAACAGCTGGGTGAAGAGGGGGCGGTTCAAGTGTTCAAGCCTGTGACCGGCGGTGATCTGGTGCTGGGCGCCGTGGGCGTGCTGCAGTTCGAAGTTGTCGCTAGTCGTTTGATGAACGAATATGGTGTGGATGCTGTGTTCGAAGGTACTAGCATCAACAGCGCACGCTGGGTCTCTTGTGATGACAAGCGAATGCTCGCTGATTTCGAAAAATCCTCAGCGGGTGCTAATCTCGCGCACGATGCGGCAGGCAATCTTGCCTACCTGGCCAGCTCAGGCGTTAATCTCAAGCTCACGCAAGAGCGCTGGCCTGGCGTGACTTTTCACTCGACCCGTGAGCATGCGGTAAAGGTCGCCTGATCTTCTGATTGCCTCAGCGATATCACGGGTAAGACCTCGTCTTTAGTCAGCACGACTTTGTTCTGATTGCAGGGCCTGATAGGCGTTTGAGCCGTATCAACGGTGCAAACCTTTGTTGTTTCTATACTAAGCAGGTCTTCGCGGATTACTCCGCACTATCTACCTAATCAATTCTTATGCGGGCATTCGCCACGCAGGAAGAAGCTATCAAGTTTGATCGGAAACGACTATGTTGACTGTTACTTATTCCATCGTTGCATTGAAAGTAGAGCACAAAAAAGCCCGTTGGACTTTTTCGTCTATGCAGCAGTACATCATGAATGGTATCCACAACATCAAGGATGCGGGCAGAACAGATTTTGAGAACATGCTGCACCGGCTATCGCAATTCGAACAGTATTATCGTGAGCGAAAAATTCAAGTCGTTTTAATTCCTGCGCTGCGCAAGCTGACGCATGAGGCAGATCCACTGTTGGATGAAATCGAATCTCTGAGTGCGCATAGCAGCTCACTTCTGAGATTACTAGGCGAAATAATTCAGGAAGGTTTGCGTCAGGGAAGGGTGATGGTGGAAGAGGTCTGTTCTTCGCTTGAGTTGTGTTGTTCGAATTTTTACCGACGATTGGCGCGAGAAGAAGAGCTGGTTCAGGTGGCCGAGCGCCTTATTCCCAGTGAAGCCTGGTTTGGCATTGCAGCGAATTTTCTTTCGCATGATGCCAGGCGGCGCAAACTATCGCTAGCGTCTGACGATGAGGAATGAATCTTTTAGTTGGGTGTTTGATAGACGTTGAATCAGGCACCCACCCACGGTAGGCCTTTCATGCACCAGCCGCCAATAGATTTGCGGTGACCCTGATCATTGCGGTCGCCTTCAAACCCCTCCAGGATGTCATAGCAATGCTCAAAGCCGTTCTCGGTGGCGAGTTTTGCAGCGTAGCGCGAACGTACTCCCGAACGACACAGGAATAACAGTGTTTCGCTGCGCTTTACTTGTTGCTCTAGTTGCTTCAGGAATTCTGAATTCAGCGCACCGCCCGGATACAGGGTCCACTGTGCCGCCAGATGCTGGTCGTCCGGCAAAATGACTTGTCCGATCCAGTCGCGCTCAGCCTGAGTTCGTACATCAATCAGCTTCACGTTGGCGTTACCTCGTAGCAACGCGTAGGCTTCTTCCGGTGTCACTGCTCCGGCGTAGGGAAGCGAATCCGTTCGGCCGCGCTGGCGGGCATTGGCGAGCAATTGTTCTGAGAAGGACATAGGTTTTTCGGGGCCGGATAATGGGTCACGACCGTCAGATTCCACCAAAATGCCGCGCTCGGCAAGTTTCTGCAGTTAAGCGCAAAATCGGTGCACGCATTTTAAATAGCACCAAAAACGTGCATATCTTCCAAATCGCACTGTATTGGTGAATCAGAGGATTTTCTTATTTTGCGCTGGGTTCTGTAAAAGCTTGATTCTGCATGGGAATTCAGACCCGCAATGCGCCCCAATTGAGCCCCTCGCTGACTTAGTTTATGGCATGGAATCTGCTATCATCGCCGGTCAAGTCTCAGTGGCATTGTCACTCCTCGCACCGCAGCTTCAAGTGGTTTGCGTCAGGTCGGTCCACAGCTTAAACCCAATTAATCACTTTGCAACTTATAGGAGATCCGCATGTCAACGTCGGCCGCTGATGTATTGAAAATGGTCAAGGACAACGAAGTCAAATTCGTTGATTTCCGTTTCACTGATACGCGAGGCAAAGAGCAGCATGTCAGCGTACCTGTGTCCCATTTCGATATGGACAAATTCGAGTCAGGCCACGCATTCGATGGCTCTTCCATTGCTGGCTGGAAAGGTATCGAAGCATCAGACATGCTGCTCATTCCAGACCCAAACACGGCGCGTATCGATCCGTTCATGGAAGAAACTACGATGTTCATCCAGTGTGACGTCGTTGAGCCGAGTGACGGCAAAGGCTACGACCGCGATCCGCGCTCCATCGCCAAGCGCGCTGAGGCTTACCTGAAGTCGTCTGGTCTGGGTGACACCGCGTACTTTGGTCCTGAGCCAGAGTTTTTCATTTTCGACAGCGTTCGCTGGAACATCGATATGTCGGGCTCTTTCTCCAAGATTGATTCCGAAGAAGCTTCCTGGAGCACTGGTGAAAAAATCGAAGGCGGTAACACCGGTCATCGTCCAGCGGTCAAGGGCGGCTACTTCCCTGTGCCTCCCGTCGACAGCTTTCAGGACATGCGCTCGGAAATGTGTCTGATCCTTGAAAGCCTCGGTATTCCTGTCGAAGTGCATCACCACGAAGTGGCCGGTGCGGGTCAGAATGAAATCGGTACCAAATTTTCCACGCTGGTTGAGCGTGCCGACTGGACTCAGACACTGAAGTATGTCGTCTTGAACGTCGCGCACAACTACGGTAAGACGGCGACCTTTATGCCTAAGCCCATCGTTGGCGACAACGGTTCCGGCATGCACGTGCACCAGTCGGTCTGGAAAGACGGCAAGAACCTGTTCGCAGGTGACGGCTATGCTGGTCTTTCTGATTTCGCGTTGTATTACATCGGCGGCATCATCAAGCATGCGCGTGCACTCAATGCGATCACCAACCCTGGCACGAACTCGTACAAGCGTCTGGTGCCTGGCTTCGAAGCGCCCGTCAAACTGGCGTACTCGTCACGTAACCGTTCTGCTTCGATTCGTATTCCTCACGTCGCCAATCCTAAGGGACGTCGTATCGAAACGCGCTTCCCTGATCCTTTGGCCAATCCTTACCTGTGCTTTGCTGCGTTGCTGATGGCGGGTCTGGACGGTGTGCAAAACAAGATTCATCCGGGCGAGGCTGCATCGAAAGACTTGTACCACCTGCCACCCGAAGAAGATGCGCAGATCCCAACGGTTTGCTCGTCACTCGATCAGGCGCTCGAGTATCTGGACAAAGACCGCGAGTTCCTGACCCGTGGTGGCGTGTTCAGCGATACCATGATTGATGCCTACATCGAACTGAAGATGCAGGAAGTGACTCGTTTCCGTATGACTACACATCCGGTCGAGTTCGACATGTACTACTCGCTGTAATCCCCGGTCGGGATTCGCGAAATAGGAGGGCGACTCAGGTCGCCCTCTTTTTGGTCATAAATGTTGTTTTTATGATAAAAAAATTTGGCGACTTTCTGTTATAAAAACAAAGCTCTGTTGCCCAAGCTTGTTTTAACCATCCATGGTTCTTTGCCCATGAAAAGCCGTCTACTTGTCTTACTGATTCTCTGTGCCCTTGCAGCACCTGTCATTGCGCAAGGGGTTTTTGTATGTGTACAGGCCAATGGAACGCGTGAATACCGAAACAATGGCGATATGCGAGGCTGTCGAAAGCTTGATCTGGAGACAATCTCAACCATTCCTGCGCCCGCTCCCAACCAGCAGGCAAAAGCTGCGGCGATCGATCCCTCCTTTCCGCGTATTGACGGCCAGATTCAGAAGCGCCGCGATCAGGACCGTTTGCAAATTTTGATGGAGGAAGTGCGAACCGAGGAGTCCCGGCTGTCTGAGCTGCGGCGTGATTACCAGAACGGTGAGCCCGAGCGTCTGGGCAGTGAGCGCAATTATGCGAAGTATCAGGAACGCGTCGCTCAGATGAAAGACGACATTCTTCGAACCGAAAAAAATGTTGAAGCCCTGAAAAGAGAGATAGGTAATCTAAAATAGCCCTCGCGCAAAGCTGTATGCCGTCCAGGCCGCTGTGCGGCCTTTTTCTTTTTCGGGACCGAGTGAATATCTTATCGACATCGTTGGGTGGGCTGGACTTGCTGGCCTCCGCTGTGATCATCCTGGAAAAGCAGGGTCGTATCGCTTATGCAAATGCGGCCGCAGAGACCTTGTTGGAAAGCTCATTCAAAGTGCTGCACCAGCAGCGCCTGTCCGACCTGTTCATGAATGGTGACAGACTCGCCCTCATCTTTGAGCAGGCGAGAACCCGCCAGTTCGATGAGAAGCGCGAGGATATGTTGCTGGAGCGGGTAGGTCGTGTGCCTTTGCATGTCAATGTCATTGTCACCACCATCGACGATCCGGAGAACCCGGTACTTATCGAGTTCCGCGCCAACGTGCAGCAGGTCAAGCTGGAGCGCGAAGAGCGTCTGCTGGACCAGAATCAGGCCAACAAGGAGCTGATTCGCAATCTCGCCCATGAGATCAAGAATCCCTTGGGGGGCATTCGTGGCGCAGCCCAGTTGCTGGAGCTGGAGTTACCGAGCCATGACCTCAAAGATTTGCGAGAGTACACGCAAGTCATCATCAAAGAATCGGATCGTTTGCAGACGCTGGTTGATCGTCTGCTCGCGCCTCATCGACGTCCTCAAATTGTCGGTGACGTCAATATTCACGAGGTGTTCGAGCGGGTACGCAGTTTGATCATGGCGGAGTTCCCGCAGGGGCTCGCCATACGGCGCGACTATGATTTGTCGCTACCCGACTTTCGCGGCGATAAGGAGCAGCTCATTCAAGCGGTGCTTAACATCGCGCACAATGCCGCGCAGGCGCTGGCACCCCGAATTGCGCAAGGTGATGCCGAGCTGATCTTCCGTAGTCGTATTGCACGTTCGATTACCCTCGCAAAGGTCCGTTATCGGCTGGCACTAGACTTGCATATCATCGATAACGGCCCAGGTATACCGGCTGAGTTGAAGGACAAGATTTTCTATCCACTGGTCTCCGGCAGAGACGGCGGCAGTGGATTGGGGCTGACACTGGCACAAACCTTCATTCAGCAGCACCTGGGCGTGATTGAATGCGAAAGCCGGCCCGGTTACACCCACTTCCGTATCCTGATTGCGCTGCCCTGATCTTGTGCGGCGCCGGGTACCGGTAAGCGCACTGAAGCTGGCTTCGCCATAATGGCACCAATTTGGTGCTAACCGTCGACTGGGTATGCACCAGCGGCAGCATGATTAGGCTCAGGCAAGGACCATGAAACCAATCTGGATAGTTGACGACGACGAATCAATTCGCTGGGTGCTGGAGAAGGCACTGGCGCGCGAGAATCTGGCGACGCGAAGTTTTTCGAATGTTCGCGATGCAGTGACAGCGCTAGAATCCGGAACGCCTCAGGTGCTGGTATCGGATATTCGTATGCCCGGTGAGTCGGGCCTAGAATTATTGCAGATCGTCAAAACCCGCTATCCCGGTTTGCCCGTGATTGTGATGACGGCTTTTTCCGATCTTGATTCGGCCGTCGCGGCATTTCAGGGTGGTGCGTTCGAATACCTTGCCAAGCCTTTCGATCTGGATAAAGCAGTTGAACTCATTCGGCGCGCACTCGAAGAGAGCTTGCGTGAATCCGGTGATGAGCAGACTGTCACCGAGACCCCCGAGATCTTGGGTCAGGCGGCTGCGATGCAGGATGTATTCCGTGCGATCGGACGACTGTCTCAGTCCAACGTCACAGTATTAATCACCGGTGAATCCGGC
>CANKWG010000103.1 GCA_947487325.1 Oxalobacteraceae bacterium
GGTTTTGATTTCCCCCCTGGGCACATCACCGTCAACCTCGCACCCGCCGATTTACCTAAGGAATCGGGGCGCTTCGATTTGCCAATTGCGCTGGGAATACTGGCCGCATCAGGTCAAGTGCCCGCCACTGAACTGGATGACTACGAATTTGCAGGTGAATTGTCGCTCTCGGGAGAGCTGCGGCCCATACGAGCAGCGCTGGCGATGACCTTTGCGATGCACCGGCAGGAAGATGGTCGCCAGCGCGCTTTCATTCTGCCGCGCGCCAATGCCGCCGAAGCCGCACTGGTGCCGGGTGCGCGGGTGTATCCAGCAGACTCCTTGCTACAGGTCTGCGCGCATTTTGCTACGGCAGATGCCAGCGCGCGCCTGATACCCGAGCGCGCGACCCCGAGGCCTGCTGCTATGCCGAGCATTCCGGACTTCGCGGAGGTGCGCGGCCAGTTGCATGCTCGACGCGCGATGGAAATTGCAGCGGCAGGGGGGCACAGCGTGTTGATGGTGGGTCCGCCGGGCAGTGGCAAATCCATGCTCGCTGCACGGCTGCCGGGCATCCTGCCTCCGATGACCGATGCCGAATCATTGGAAACGGCTGCCGTGCAATCGCTGGCCGGCAGTTTTACGATCAGTCGATGGCGACAGCGGCCGTATCGCTCCCCGCATCACACCGCGTCAGGCGTTGCGCTGGTGGGCGGAAGCAGCGTACCTCGCCCCGGTGAAATCTCGCTCGCTAATCACGGTGTGCTTTTCCTTGATGAGTTGCCGGAGTTTGATCGCAAGGTGCTGGAAGTCTTGCGTGAGCCACTGGAATCCGGCCACATCACGATTTCACGCGCCGCTCGGCAAGCGGAATTTCCATGTCGTTTTCAATTGATCGCTGCAATGAATCCCTGCCCTTGCGGCTATCTAGGCGATGCAAACCGAGCCTGTCGCTGTACGCCCGATGGCGTAGCGCGCTATCAGGGGAAAATTTCCGGACCGCTGATGGATCGCATCGACATGCAGATTCAGGTTGCCGCACTGACCACGGAAGAAATGCTGAGCACAGCGCCCGGTGAAGCATCGGCCGTGATCGCTCAGCGCGTCGTCAGTGCACGCGAACGGCAACTGGTGCGACAGCAGAAAGCCAATGCGCGACTGAGCGTGCAGGAAATCGATGCATGGTGTCAGCCGGAAGCCGCGGCCGATTCGCTGTTGCGCACGGCGATTGATCGCCTAAACTGGTCTGCGCGCGCCTATCATCGTGTGCTGCGGCTTGCGCGAACGATCGCCGATCTGGCCGACAGCCCCACGGTGGACGCGGCACATGTATCGGAAGCCATCCAATACAGGCGCGCACTCAGTGCAAACCGATCGTGATGTCTCGGGCTGCTGTTACCATCTCATCCATGATCAAACTTCCGTCTCTGTCGCAGTATTCGCGACTATTTGCGCTTTTCGCACTCTCTGTGTTCATGCTTTTCTTGAATGGCTGCGATCCCACACTGAACTGGCGTGAGGTACGCAGCGATGATGCGAGCTATACCGCGCTGTTCCCGGCAAAACCCACCTCGTTTGAGCGAGCAGTCAATCTGGATGGATTGCAGGTCATGATGAACATGACGGCGGCCGAAGCCGATGGCGTGAGCTTTGCCGTGGCAACAGCGATCATTGAAGATGAAGGACAGCGCGCAAAGGCACTGATCGCCATGCAAACAGCGATGCTGCGCAATATTCGTGGCGAGATCACTGAGAAAAAGACCGTTAATGTGAAGGGTGGCGCCACAGCGATTCAGATTCATGCGACAGGCCAAGCAGGTCAGGCAGGAACACCGCTGGCGCTGTTTGCCCGTTTCGTCATCCACGAGAGTCGGGTATTTCAAGTCATCGCGCTGGGCCCGAAAGAAAAGCTGAGTGCGGAAACTGCCGATACCTTTCTGAGTTCTTTTGCGTTCAACTGAGATGAGCGACGCTCCACACTATCTGCAAGGCAAGCTGGGCATGCGCGTGGTGATGGTGTTCGCCGCCGCCTATTTTCTGTCTTATGCGTTTCGCGCAATCAATGCGGTGATTGCACCTGCACTCATGACGGATCTGCAGCTGTCGAACGCTGATCTGGGTCTGTTGTCGTCGGCATACTTTGTAGGTTTCGCGTGCCTGCAATTGCCGCTGGGCGTGTGGCTGGACAAGTACGGCCCGCGACGCACTGAGTCGGCACTGCTTGCCTTTGCCGCCCTGGGCGCGGCCATCTTTGCCTCGAGCGACACACTAGCCGGCTTGTGGCTGGGCCGCGCACTGATTGGCATCGGTGTCTCTGCCTGCCTTATGGCGCCGCTCAAAGCTTATCGTGTCTGGTATCCCCCTGAGCGACAGAGCCAGCTGGCAAGCTGGATGCTGGTATTCGGTACCTGCGGTGCGCTGGCGACGACCGTGCCCGTGGCCATGCTGCTGCCTGTGATTGGCTGGCGCGGCGTGTTCTGGGCGATGGCGGCAATGATCATTCTGTCGGCGATGCTGCTTTTCTTGCGCCTCAAACCTGTAGAAAAGGAAATGCTGCATCAGCAGGCAAAGATGCCCACGCCACCCGTGGCGCCAGGAGGATACCGGGCAATTTTTTCTGATCCCTATTTCCGTCGCATGGCCTTGCTGGGTGGTGTGTATCAAGGCGGTTTCATGGCAATACAGACCCTGTGGGCCGGACCGTGGATGGTTAATGTACTGGGACTGTCGGTGGATGAAGCATCACAAGTGCTGTTTCTTTTCAATCTGTTCCTGATGTTTTCCTATATCGGCCTGTCCTGGTGGGCGCCGCGTTACGTTTCCTACGGCGACCGACCGGGCATACCCGCGCTAAAGGTAGTGACCTACGGTTTAGCTCTATCGATGCTGATACAACTGGCCATGCTGCTTTTCCCGTATCCGTGGGCATGGGTGTTCTGGTTGATTTTCGCGCTGGTCGTGACGGTGACAACGCTGGCACAAACGCATGTGAGTTTGTCTTTTCCTTCGTCGCAGGCAGGGCGCGCCAACAGTGCGTTCAACCTGACGCTGTTCATTGGTGCTTTTGCTTTGCAATGGGGTATGGGACTACTGATTGATGTATTCATGTCTCAGGGCTGGTCTCAGCCATCCGCCATCCGTATGGCATGGGCGGTCTATCTGGTGTTTCAGCTGGGTGCGCTGATTTTCTTCGTGAGTACCCGATCACGTATTGCACCGTTTGCAGAAAAACCCGCCGGCGCGTGATTGGCTAAGCCGGCCTGTCCTGAAACGTAACTTTTTCAGCGTCCCCATCAGCGTGACGCCTCACACGACGAAAGATACCACCATGTTGATTACATTTACCTCCAAATCATCTGCCGATGTGCTGATGTATGAAGTGCATGCAAAACCACTTCTTGATCTGTTGGATAAAGACATACAACGCGGCGTCATTACTGCAGAAGAAACCACTGAGGCCATTGCTCGTATCGAGTCGGCGATTACCGATAGCAAACGACTGCCAGACACGAGCAATCAAGGCACTGCATCCGGTAACGCTGATGACGACTTCGGCGGCCAGATGAGTGATTCGGGTGTGAGCTTCGGTGCGCGTGCTTTTCCACTGCTAGAAATGCTGCGTGCAGCACAACGTGACAAGCAATTCGTCATGTGGGGTGTCTGATGCTCCCAGACCCTATGACATCAGTCATTGACGGCGAGGTATTGCAAGCAGCATTCATACGACCCATGCGTAAACCACCAAGGTCACTGTTTTGAAATTGAAGCCGGAATCACTAGCGTTTGCACTCACAGGCGCTGCGAACGCGCTGGCGCAGGTCGAGGCCGGAAATGCACTGCCGCGCGCGCTGTCGTCAGTCTTTGAAACGATGCGTGCCAGCGGCGCAGCACGTGGCGCAATACAGGACCTCAGTTATCGCAGCATGCGTCACTGGGGCCGAGGTCGCGCATTGCTTGCGCTGCTGACGGACAAGCCTGTTCAGCAAGCCCGACTGCACAGTCTGCTGTGCTGTGCGCTGGCACTGCTATCTGAAACCGAACCCGCTTACTCTGAGCATACATTGGTAGATCAGACGGTGACAGCCTGCGGCGCAGATCGTGAACTGGCCAAGGCAAAAGGTCTGGTGAATGCCGTGTTGCGCCGCTATACGCGTGAACGAGAGCAACTGCTGCGGCAACTACAAAACGACGAAACAGCGCAATGGAATTATCCGCAATGGTGGATCGACAAGGCGCGCGAAGTATGGCCAGCGCAATGGCAATCGCTGCTGGCCGCGGGCAATGTACAAGGGCCCATGAGCTTACGAGTGAATGTGCGCAAGAGCAGCGCGGCGGACTATCTGACGCTGCTTGCGCAGCATGGGTTGGCGGCTGATGCGATTGGTCCATCGGCTATACGGCTCAAACGACCGATGCCGGTGACAGAGATACCTGGTTTCATGCAGGGTCTGGTGTCAGTGCAGGACGCAGGCGCGCAAGTAGCGGCGCCCTTGCTGGATGTGAAAGCCGGCATGCGTGTGCTGGACGCTTGTGCGGCCCCGGGCGGGAAGACCGGACATCTGCTCGAGTTGGCCGATGTCGATCTGACCGCGATCGATCAGGATTCAGAGCGCCTTGAGCGTGTAGCGCAAAATCTCGAGCGACTCGGCCTGTCCGCCCGCTTGCTGTGCGCCGATGCAAGCCGGCGGGAGGGATGGGATGGTCGACTGTTTGACCGCATTCTTGCCGATGTCCCCTGCACGGCGTCGGGCATTGTGCGGCGCCATCCTGATATTCGCTGGTTGCGCCGGCCTGAGGACGCCAGCCAACTGGCCGCACATTCGGCCGCCATTCTCGACAATCTGTGGGCGATGCTGCAGCCGGGCGGAAAACTGCTGCTGGTGACCTGCTCGATATGGCCCGAAGAGTCTACCGCTCAGGCAAAACGCCTGATTGAGCGGCATCGGGCCATTGTGCTGGATGCGCCCGGACAGCTGCTGCCGGTTGCAGCCCCCGATCAGGACCATGACGGGCTGTTTTACGCGCTACTCCAAAAGCCCCCAGTTTGATACCATCTCACCAAATTTTCCGTGGCGCATCGCGCCGCCCGCCTGTGTGATTCATCGACTCTTCATAAGCTTTTTTCTGGCCTCGCTGGTTTTGTTGTCCTCACCGACAGCGCTGGCGGGCGAGGGTATTGAGCTGGTTGATGCCAACATCGAGGCGAGCGATGAGGGCTATCGCCTAGCCTCGAGTTTTTCGGTTGAACTTTCACGCACACTCGAAGAAGCGCTGATGCGCGGTGTACCGCTGTATTTCACGCTGCAAGTTCAGGTATCACGGCCACGCTGGTACTGGTTTGACGAAGTGGCCATCAAATCGACCCGCACCTTCAGGCTTTCCTACAATTTGCTGACGGAGCGCTACCGGGTCTCCATCGATGGCAATTTGCATCGTAATTTCTCGCGTCTGGATGACATGCTGGCTTTGCTGCGCAGACCCGGTCGTTGGGTAATTGCCGACAGTAATGCGCTTACTCGCGATGCTGCCTATGCGGTATCGGTTCAGTTCGGACTCGATATCAGCCAACTTCCCAAGCCCATTCAAGTCAGTGCGATGAGCAACAATGAATGGCGGCTCTCTTCAGGCTGGTCGAATTTCAACTACAAGGCTGAGGGCAAGTGAAGCGCGCACTTCGCTACGTGCTGTTCGCCGCGGCGATGACAGTAGGTGTGCTGCTCTACCTATTGGCCGCGGCCAGCGAAAATGCGCAGCTATTTGAAGACTATTACTCCTGGATTTTCGGTGCGAATCTCGCCGTAGGTACAGCCCTGTTCGTGCTGGTGTCCTTCCTGCTGGCTCGACTCTATAGCCGCTATCGTCGCGGGCGCTTCGGATCGAAGTTGATGACCCGGCTGGTGCTGCTCTTTACGGTGATGGGCATCGTGCCCGGCATCATTATCTACATGGTGTCGGTACAGTTCGTCTCACGCTCGATCGAGTCCTGGTTCAATATTGAAGTGGAATCAGCGCTGGAATCCGGTGTAAAACTCGGTCGTGGGGCGCTGGAGGCCTCGCTCGCCGATCTTCGCGCTCGCTCACGCCGCGTGGCATCAGAGTTGACAGATATGCCTGATGCCACGCTGACGTCGCAACTGGCGAAAATTGCTGAACGGGAGCAACTGCAAGATGTGTTGGTGGTTTCAGAAAATGGTCGTCTGATCGCCACCGCAGGGGGCAAGCTCACGCGTCTGGCACCGGAGCTGCCTACGCAAGCCATGATCACTCGCGCAAAAACCTTCGACGGTTTCGGCATCATCGAAGGCGAATCTGGCGCCGGGCCAAGCACAGGAAGTGATTTCAGGTTGCGCGTTGTCGTGGCCATTCTGGGTGACGGCTCACTCACGTCACTAGGCAGCGGCATGCGCTACCTGCAAGTCTTGCAACCCGTGCCAGAACAATTGGCGGCGAATGCGGAAGCGCTACGCGATGCTTATAGCGGTTACCAGGAGCGTGCGCTCGCGAGAGATGGGCTTCGTCGCTTTTATCTGATCACGCTCACGTTGGTTTTGCTGCTCGCTGTATTCGCTGCCATGGTGAGTGCCTTCCTTCTTGCGAGCGATCTTGCAGAGCCACTGCTTCTACTGGCCGAGGGCACGAAGGCTGTGGCCGAAGGCAATCTGTCTCCGCGTCCGATTGTGGCGACCTCCGACGAGTTGGGTACGCTGACGCAATCATTCAATACGATGACGATGCAGCTCGCAGACGCACGCGCTGCTGTTGAACGTAACCGACAGGCACTGGAAGACGCCAAGGCCTATCTCGAATCCGTGCTGGCAAATATGTCGGCAGGCGTGATGGTGCTCGATGAACAGCTTAGGCTCGTTACCTTCAATGCCTCGGCGAACCGCATTCTGCATCAAGATCTGGCGCCATTTCAGGGCCACGTCTTTGCGTCCATCGGCAGCGCCGCCGCCTTCAGCCAACCGGTCATTGATGCGTTCTCCAACCAAAATGCCCAAGCGGCAGGCGAGAACGTCGAGCCTGCCGCTCAGTACTGGCAACAGCAGATCGAGATACCGCGCCGCATGATTGGCGAAGAGGGCGACGGCGATATCACGCTGTTGGCGCGCGGTGGTCGGCTACCGGTCGGATCGGGCTCAGGTTATGTGGTGGTGTTTGACGATATCTCCGACCTGATTTCAGGACAGCGCTCCATCGCGTGGGCAGAAGTGGCACGTCGTCTCGCGCATGAAATTAAGAATCCGCTGACGCCAATACAGTTGTCCGCCGAGCGCTTGATGATGAAGTTGCAGCCCAAACTGGATATAAACGACAGCGCTTTGCTTGAACGAGGTACTAATACCATCGTCAATCAAGTGTTGGCCATGCAACAAATGGTGGACAATTTTCGGGATTATGCGAAGACACCGCCACCCCAATTACAGCCACTGGATCTCAATGCGCTGATTGACGAAATCCTTGAACTTTATCCCGACAGCAAGGACCTTCGTTCCATACGAGCGCAGCTGTCTGACGATCTGCCGCGCATCCTAGGGGATGCAACTCAATTGCGACAAGTGGTACACAACCTACTCCAGAATGCGCAGGACGCGACATCTGAAGGTGATGACAACCCGCGCAGTGTACGCATCGACATCACCACGGAGACCGTGCACTACGCTGAAGCCGAAGGCAGTACCCGAACCGCCGTTCGTCTGACTATCGCCGACAACGGTTCGGGTTTTGATCCGCGCATGTTGGCCCGGGCGTTCGAACCCTACGCCACCTCGAAGCGGCGCGGGACCGGGCTAGGGTTGCCGGTGGTTAAGAAAATTATCGAGGAGCACGGCGGAACGATTGAGCTGCAAAACCGAAAGGACGGGCCGGGCGCCAAAGTACTGGTCTTGCTGCGCAAGCTTGCAGGGCCG
>CANKWG010000104.1 GCA_947487325.1 Oxalobacteraceae bacterium
GCTCAAAAAGGTCGCTGTGCTCACCTTTGCGGTTGGCGATGACGGGCGCCAGAATCATCAGCTTGGTGTCCTCCGGCATGGCCAGCACGGTGTCCACCATCTGCGATACCGATTGCGCTGCCAGCGGATTTTCTGGATGGTCCGGACAGTGTGGCGTACCCACGCGTGCATACAGCAGGCGCAAGTAATCATGAATTTCCGTGACAGTGCCGACGGTAGAGCGCGGGTTATGCGACGTAGCCTTTTGTTCTATCGATATCGCTGGCGACAAGCCTTCGATCATGTCCACATCGGGTTTTTCCATCAGTTGCAGAAACTGACGTGCATAGGCCGAGAGTGATTCGACATAGCGCCGTTGGCCTTCGGCGTACAGGGTGTCGAAGGCCAGCGATGATTTTCCTGAGCCCGAGAGTCCGGTAATCACGATCAGTTTGTTACGTGGCAGATCGAGACTGATATTTTTCAGGTTGTGGGTGCGTGCACCACGAATACGGATTTCTTCCATGCGCTGATTTGGCCTTGAGGACAACGAGTTGGTGCTTTTTTGTAAAAACCGCGACTCATTGAGCGCGGATCAACCTGCCACTATAGCGGGTTTTCGTGACCTGTTGATGGCTGCAGTTTTAGCAGCGCCAGCCTCGCACTTCTTCTATCTTCATGCGGATTGTTGGCTGGCTTATAATTGCGGCTTCCATGAAAAGCCTGCTTCGCCGTACGCGACGCGAGGCTGTTCCCACCTGAGTTTCCCACTCTGTTACGCGTTTTCCTGACAGGAGAAGTCTATGGCATCGGTCAATAAAGTCACTATCGTCGGTAATCTGGGGCGTGATCCCGAAACCCGTTATATGCCCAGTGGTGATGCGATGACCAATATTGCAGTAGCCACGACGGATAAATGGAAAGACAAGACCACTGGCGAGCAAAAAGAAGCGACTGAATGGCATCGGATCGCCTTCTTTGGCAAGCTTGCGGAGATTGCAGGCCAGTACCTGAAAAAAGGTTCGCAAGTCTATGTTGAGGGCAAGCTGCGCACACGCAAGTGGACCGATAAAGATGGTGTCGAAAAATATACGACGGAAATCATCGCCGACTCTATGCAAATGCTCGGAAGTCGTCAGGGTATGGGCGGTGGCAGTGCTGCGATGGATGAAGGCAGTTTCGGTGGCGGCGCGCCTGCATCGCGCAACTCAGCCCCGGCATCGCGTGCGCCGGCAAAGCAGGCGCCCAATCTGTCCGACATGGATGACGATATTCCTTTCTGATACACGATCCGGCACGATCGCTGCGCATGCCTACGGCGGCGCGGTGACCGGATCAGCGCAATCTCAAGTTTGAGGCCCCCATGGCCCGCTTGCCCCGACTCGTCATACCCAATCAACTGCACCATGTCATCGCACAAGGTCATAACGACCAGCCGATCGTGCGTGATGATGCCGACTACCAGGCGTTTATGACTTGGTTGCGCGAGGCCGCCCGACAGTCTCGTGTCGCCATCCATGCCTATGTCGTGCTACCGAGCCGATTGCAGCTGCTTGCTACACCGGCTGATGAAACGGGCCTGAGCAAGATGATGCAGTCGCTCGGTCGTCTTTATGTCCCCTATTTCAATGCGCGCTATGCCCGTACCGGTGGTTTGTGGGAGGGTCGTTTTCGGGCGACCGTGCTCGATTCTGTTGGCTACTTTGTGCCCTGTGCGTGCATGATCGAGTATCAACCGGTGAGTGCCGGTCTTGTGGCGGATGTGGCTGCGTATCCCTGGTCCAGCCATGCCCATCACGCTGGGCATCAAAAAGAATCCTGGCTCTCCGATCATCCAGCCTACTGGGCTTTGGGCAACACGCCTTTCGAGCGCGAGGCCGCATATCAGCAAGTCAGCAAATCGCCGGTCGATAGTGCGGTGAGCGAGAAGATCTGGTTGGCTACCCGCAAAGCTTGGGCCTTGGGATCCGAAGAGTTTTGCCGGCGGCTAGCCAAGCTCACAGCGCGTCGCCTCGCGCCGGTGAGCCGTGGTCGTCCGCGAAAGGCAGCTGCTGAGCAGGGTGCGGCCGTCAAGCAGGCGGTAAAAGCACGCTCCACCCGATCTTCACTTCGACCACGAGCTAAAACGCCGGAAAAAGCGGGCTGATTTGCTGCAATGTCAGGCAAATGCCGCATCAGCAATACTCTGACCCTATTTAATTTCGCGTGATTTTGACGAGCCATTTAATAGGTATCCGACCCTAATTAAATTGATTGCCGTTCGTATTGCATTGCACTATCCTTGTCAGCCCTTTTCATTGGCTGTGGAGTACTGCGATGCAAGCCCAAGGTTTATACGATCCGTCAAACGAACACGACGCCTGCGGCGTTGGTTTCATTGCTCATATCAAAGGCCAAAAAAGCCATTCGATCGTCGAACAGGGCTTGTTAATCCTAAAAAACCTCGATCACCGCGGCGCCGTAGGAGCAGACCCGCTGATGGGCGACGGCGCGGGCATTCTGATCCAGATACCTGACCAGTACTACCGAGAAGAAATGGCAAAGCAGGGGGTCAGCCTGCCTCCCCCCGGTGAGTACGGTGTGGGCATGGTTTTTCTTCCCAAAGAAAACGCATCGCGAATTGCTTGCGAACAAGAAATTGAGCGCGCGGTTCACGCGGAAGGCCAGGTCGTGCTCGGCTGGCGCGAAGTACCCGTCAACCGCGATATGCCCATGTCACCCACCGTGGCAGAAAAAGAACCGGTGATCCGCCAGATTTTCATCGGCCGCGGGCAGGACATCATGGTCACCGATGCACTGGAGCGCAAACTTTATGTGATTCGCAAAGCATCCGGTCATGCGATTCAGGCGCTCAATCTTTTGCATGGCAAGGAATTTTTCGTGCCATCCATGTCGGCGCGCACTGTAGTGTACAAAGGTCTGCTATTAGCCGATCAGGTTGGTGTTTATTACAAAGATCTTCAAGATGCGCGCTGTGTATCTGCGCTCGCGTTGGTGCATCAACGGTTCTCGACGAACACTTTCCCTGAATGGCCGCTAGCACACCCTTATCGTCTGCTGGCGCACAACGGCGAAATTAATACCGTTAAAGGTAACTTCAACTGGATGCGTGCACGCGAAGGCGTGATGAAATCCGCAGTGTTCAATGAAGACCTGCAAAAGCTGTTTCCGCTGATCTATGAAGGTCAGTCAGATACCGCCTGCTTCGACAACGCGTTGGAGTTGCTGGTGATGGCTGGCTACCCAATTGCGCAAGCGATGATGATGATGATTCCCGAAGCGTGGGAGAACCACACGCTGATGGATGAAAATCGTCGCGCATTCTATGAATATCACGCAGCGATGATGGAGCCTTGGGATGGTCCGGCAGCGATGGCGTTTACTGATGGACGTCATATCGGCGGCACGTTGGATCGTAACGGCCTGCGTCCGGCCAGATACATTGTCACCGATGACGATCTGGTGGTGATGGCCTCCGAGAGCGGCGTATTGCCTATACCTGAATCCAAGATCATCAAGAAGTGGCGTCTGCAGCCAGGGAAAATGTTCCTCATTGATTTGGATGCGGGTCGCATTATCGATGACAAAGAACTTAAAGATACCTTCGCCAACGCAAAGCCTTATAAGCAGTGGATTGATTCTGTTCGCATCAAGCTAGACGACCTAAAAGTTGAGGCCGAAGCGCGCGAAACTAAAACCAGTCTGCTGGATCGCCAGCAGGTCTTCGGATATACCCAGGAAGATCTGAAATTCCTGATGTCGCCGATGGCGGTCACGGCAGAAGAAGCCACTGGCTCGATGGGTAATGACTCGCCACTGGCGGTCATGTCAAACAAGAACAAGCCGCTGTATAACTATTTCAAGCAGTTGTTCGCGCAGGTGACCAATCCACCGATTGATCCGATTCGCGAAGCGATGGTGATGTCGCTGGTGTCTTTCATTGGACCCAAGCCGAATCTCCTCGACACCAACAACATCAACCCGCCGATGCGTCTCGAGGTTGCACAGCCTATCCTTGACTACAAGGACATCACGCGTCTGCGCAACATCAGCGATCACACGGGCGGCAAATTCCGGTCGTATGAACTCGACATCTGCTACCCCTCAGCCTGGGGCAAGGAAGGCGTTGAGGCGCGTCTTGCATCCCTGTGCGCGCAGGCGGTGGATGCCGTGCGTTCGGGCCATAACATCCTAATTATTTCTGATCGCAAGGTCGACGCCGGCAATGTCGCCATCCCCGCACTGTTGGCAACGTCAGCCATTCACCAGCATCTGGTCAGCAAAGGTATGCGTACATCCACCGGCTTGGTCGTGGAGACGGGTTCAGCGCGCGAGACGCACCACTTCGCGCTTTTGGCCGGATACGGGGCTGAAGCTATTCACCCTTACCTCGCGATGGATACGCTGGTCGAGATGGCAAAAGGCTTGCCCGGTGACCTGTCCCCCGAAAAAGCTGTCTACAACTTCCAGAAGGCCGTCGGCAAAGGTTTGCTGAAGGTATTCTCGAAAATGGGCATTTCCACTTACATGTCGTACTGCGGTGCTCAGATTTTTGAGGCCATCGGTCTCAATAAATCATTGGTCGAAAAGTATTTCAAAGGCACGGCCTCTAATGTTGAAGGCATCGGCGTCTTCGAAGTCGCCGAAGAGGCTCTGCGACTGCACCAGCTTGCCTTCGGCAACGACCCTGTCCTCGCAAATGCATTGGACGCCGGTGGCGAATACGCCTTCCGTGTGCGCGGCGAAGAGCACATGTGGACGCCGGATGCGATTGCCAAGCTACAGCACTCGACACGCGCCAATAATTTCAACACATACAAGGAATACGCGCAGATCATCAATGATCAGTCCAAGCGTCATATGACGCTGCGTGGTCTGTTTGAATTCCGAATTGATCCGACTAACGCGATTCCGCTTGATGAGGTTGAGCCAGCGAGTGAGATTGTCAAACGTTTCGCTACCGGCGCGATGTCGCTCGGATCAATTTCCACCGAAGCGCACGCTACTCTGGCGATTGCGATGAACCGCATCGGCGGTAAATCCAACACCGGTGAGGGTGGTGAGGATGAAAACCGCTACCGCAATGAGTTGCGCGGCATTCCAATCAAACTTGGCGATACGCTCGCATCCATCATCGGTGAGGAGCGTGTCGAGGTTGACTTGCCGCTGCTGGCAGGCGATTCGCTGCGCTCCAAGATCAAACAGGTCGCTTCGGGTCGTTTTGGTGTGACCACGGAATACTTGACCTCTGCCGAACAGATTCAGATCAAGATGGCCCAAGGCGCCAAGCCCGGCGAGGGTGGTCAGCTGCCGGGACACAAGGTCTCGGAGTACATCGCCAAACTGCGCTTCTCGGTACCCGGTGTCGGCTTGATTTCCCCACCGCCGCATCACGATATTTACTCGATCGAAGATCTTGCGCAGCTGATTCACGATCTCAAGAACGTTAATCCTTCAGCAGCCATTTCCGTCAAGCTGGTCTCGGAAGTCGGCGTCGGCACAGTCGCAGCTGGCGTGGCGAAAGCTAAAGCGGATCACGTGGTGATTGCCGGCCATGATGGTGGCACGGGTGCTTCGCCTCTGTCGTCGATCAAGCATGCGGGCACGCCGTGGGAACTGGGTCTGGCAGAAACGCAGCAGACCTTGGTACTGAATGGATTGCGCAGCCGTATTCGTGTTCAGACCGATGGTCAGGTCAAAACCGGTCGCGATGTGGTGATCGGTGCACTGCTTGGAGCAGATGAGTTCGGTTTTGCGACGGCACCGCTGGTGGTGGAAGGCTGCATCATGATGCGTAAATGCCATCTGAATACTTGCCCGGTGGGTGTGGCAACGCAAGACCCTGTCTTACGCGCAAAGTTCCAGGGCAAGCCTGAGCATGTGGTGAATTATTTCTTCTTCGTCGCTGAAGAAGCACGCCAGATCATGGCCCAGCTCGGTATTCGCAACTTCAACGAGTTGATCGGTCGTGCGGATCTGCTCGACAAGTCTCGAGCGGTCAGCCACTGGAAGGCTAAAGGTCTGGACTTCAGCAAGATTTTCTACATGCCTGAAATGGCCGACAACGAGCCGCGTTATCAGGTGCTGACACAGGACCACGGTCTGGACAAGGCGCTCGATCACAAGCTGATTGCACAGGCCAAGTCAGCCATCGAGCGCGGAGAAAAAGTGTCATTTATCTCGCCTGTCAAAAATCTCAATCGCACGGTCGGCGCAATGCTTTCTGGTGAAGTGGCCAAGAAATATGGTCACGAGGGTCTGCCAGAAGACACCATTCATATTCAGTTGCAGGGCACGGCCGGTCAGTCGTGTGGCGCATTCCTTGCGCACGGCGTTACGCTGGATCTGGTCGGCGAAGGTAATGACTATGTCGGCAAAGGTTTGTCCGGTGGTCGCATCATCGTGCGACCCAATACCGAATTCCGTGGTCGTGCGGTCGACAACATCATCATTGGTAATACCGTCTTGTACGGTGCGATTTCCGGCGAGGCGTTTTTCAATGGCGTCGCAGGCGAGCGTTTTGCGGTGCGTAACTCGGGTGCCGTGACTGTCGTCGAAGGTACTGGTGACCATGGCTGCGAATACATGACCGGTGGTACCGTGGTTGTCCTCGGCGAAACAGGACGAAATTTTGCAGCGGGTATGTCCGGCGGCATCGCTTATGTGTACGACGAAGACGGCAGCTTTGCGCAGAAATGTAATCCTGCGATGGTCGCGCTCGAGCCTGTGCTGTCAGCATCCGAGCAGGAATCCACGATCGCGCAGTCGGCCTGGCATAGCCTCGCACGCAATGGCGAACGTCAGACCGATGAAGTGATGCTCAAGGCCCTGATCGAGCGTCACTTCAAGCACACGGGCAGCACGCGCGCTCGCATCTTGCTCGATGAGTGGAGCACCGCCCGTGCAAAGTTTGTGAAGGTCTTCCCGACCGAGTACAAGCGCGCGCTGGGCGAAATGTTCGCGGCTAAATCAAGCAAGGCTAAAGAAAAAGCGACGGCCTGAAAGTAATGAGAAAACCGGCGGTGTTGTTACGCATCGCCGGCAACCGAACCAAGGAATTGCGAGAACGTTATGGGAAAAGTCACCGGTTTTCTGGAATATCAGCGCCTGCAAGAGGCCAGCGAAGCGCCGCAGACGCGTACCAAGCATTACAAGGAGTTCATGCTTCATTTGTCGGACGCGGACGCCAAGGTGCAAGGCGCGCGTTGCATGGATTGCGGTATTCCTTTCTGCAACAGCGGCTGCCCAGTCAACAACATCATTCCTGACTGGAATGACCTTGTCTATCACGGCAATTACCGTGAGGCGCTCGACACGCTGCACTCCACCAACAACTTCCCTGAATTCACGGGCCGCATTTGTCCTGCGCCTTGTGAATCTGCCTGCACGCTGGGTATCAACGATGATCCGGTAGGTATCAAGTCGATTGAGCACTTCATCATCGACAAAGGCTGGGAAAACGGTTGGGTTGTGCCGCAGCCAGCTACAGCAAAAACCGGAAAGAAAATAGCGGTTGTGGGTTCCGGCCCTGCAGGTATGGCGGCTGCGCAGCAGCTCGCGCGCGTGGGTCATGAAGTCACGGTATTCGAAAAAAACGACCGCGTCGGTGGCCTACTGCGCTACGGTATTCCTGACTTCAAGATGGAAAAGTCGCACATTGACCGTCGTGTAGAGCAAATGCAGGCCGAGGGCGTGACTTTCCGCACCGGCGTGTTGGTTGGTAAGGACTTTCCCACCGAGATCATGAATCTCGCCAAGGAAACCGTATCCCCGGAGCAGCTGAAAAAAGAATTCGATGCCGTCATCATCGCCGGTGGTGCCGAAGTGCCGCGCGAT
>CANKWG010000105.1 GCA_947487325.1 Oxalobacteraceae bacterium
AATGAATGGTAATGGCAATGGTGCAGGCAAGCCTGCGGGTAACAATCTCAAACCTTCGATCATCAGCGAGGGCTTTGAATTCATCGGTGAGATACGCTCGAGTGGCTATCTGACTATCGATGGCACAGTGCGGGGTACATTGTCTCTGCACTCCATTCAGATTGGCGTGACTGGCGTCCTCGATGGCAACGTGACTTGCGACACGATGAATGTGAAGGGCAATTTTTCGGGTGCGCTCGATTGCCGCGATCTCACGATCGGTAGCCGCGCTGTGGTGGATGGCAAGGTTAGCTTTAAGAGCATTACCATTCAGCGTGGTGGTGTGGTCAAGGGCGAACTCAAGAAAAAAGCCTGACGCGTCAACGTTCAGGCTTTTCAGCAAAAAGGCTGCTCCGGCAGCCTTTTTTGTTTCCGCTTACTTTTTCTCTTGCGCCATCTTGATGACGGCCTGAGCATCGGTGGTGCTGCTGACATTGTTTTGCGCCTGGATCACCAGACCCAACAGTTTGGCGCCGTGTTCTACGCCGATGGTGCCATACGTAATATCGCCACGTACCTCGGAGTCTTTGTGGAATTCGGCGCGCTCGGTAGCATAGATATTACCTTCGATTTTCCCGGCCACCATGACCCGGTGTGCAGTGATGTCACCCGAAACTTCACCCGAGCGCCCGATGGCTACCGTGACTTTTTTGTCTTTGGCGGTCTCGATGTTGCCAATCACCTTGCCATCGATTCGCACACTGTCAAGCAGCACAAGACGACCGTAAATTTCGGTCGTCGCTCCGATCAGGGTGTCGAACTTCTCCTGAGTCGGTAACAGCTTGTTTTGTTTCATCTTACGGAACATCGCAATCTCCACAGCGCTTGTCGTTCAGCCACAAATATAGCGCGATAAATATCCGTCTGGTTTTGTTTCTTCGTCCGCGAGAACAAACGAATGTCTGAATCACATCGCCTATTTCACATCGCTTATTTAGCGGTGACTAAAACCTTGTCCCCGCCAAGATGCGGCAGTACCTGCAAGGGGTTAATAACATGCCCTTGGTGAAAAACCTCATAGTGCAGATGCGGGCCTGTAGAACGACCTGTGCTGCCAACTTCAGCGATGCGATCACCACGTTTGACGCGCTGACCTTCTGTTACGCGTCGGGTGCTGATATGCGCATAGCGGGTCATAAAACCTTCGGCATGCGTGATTTCGACGATATTGCCGTAGGTGTCTTCCCAGCCGGAGCGGGAGACAACGCCATCTGCAGTTGCAAGAATAGGGGCGCCAATCGCCGAGGTGAAGTCCAGACCATCGTGTCTGCCAAGCGTGCCGGTAAAGGGATCAGTCCGCATACCAAAGCCGCTGGAGAGTCTAAAACCACCAGCCAGTGGCATACCCGTCGGGAAGGTCCTTAAGCGATTGAGTTCGCGCGACCAGTTATCAGGCAGGCTGCCAACCGTTTTGTGAAACTGTCCGAATTCTTGCAAGACGGCGTCGAACGTCGCATCCAGTGGCTGCCCTTTCAAGGACAGTGGGCGCATGGTTGGAAGCATAGGGCCCCCTTTACCATCTTCAGGGGTACTGCGGCGCTCCTTGACCGATGCAGGGGTCGCCAAATCCATGAACTGGTTCTTGAGTGTTTCAAGATGTCTTACGTGCTGAGCTGTGGATTCAAGATCGCCTTGCAGCTTCGCGAGACGCTCTCGATAGACTGACTCCATGCGTTGCTGTTCAGCTTGCGTGGTAATCCCACCGAGGCTACGGGCAAGTTCGGGGCGCACTTCAATCGCGATTTTGAATCCGACTAGATACAGCAGAAAGCCGAGCGTGACCAAAGCAGTCGCAACGACGCTCATGCCAATCAGCATTTTTTTCGCCGTTATCGAAACTTTGCGTACGTTGCCCGTCGGGCCTGATACCCACATCAGCTGCATGAAGCTAGCTCCCAGTTATTCTTTTTTGTTGCATTGAAGCAATTTACCCCCAGAACCCTGAATTATATGGATTTTTTCTCAATAGTTCACCAAAAAGACGCCTGAAGTTTTCTATAGTGAAACTAATATTTCAAGATATTGTCATTCTTATTAGCTTCGCCGGTGCAAGCGTGGGTAAACGTGCTTGTTTGCGGATAAAAATGGGTGTTTTTGCGGCGGTGCGTCAGGTCGTCTGAAGTAAGGAGCCACTCGTAACGATATCTAGAAGATAACTTTTATTCAAAAATGCGGTCTGACAGAGATCATCCAACGTCGCTCATCTCAAACCCGCCGAGCAAGCACAACCGCTGCTGCTGAGCCAACGCTCACCACGCGGCACCATACACGCAGTGGCCAGGATGTATTCGCACCTGCAAGCCCTGCAGCTTCGTCTCGATGATGTTGTTCGTCAGATTGACAACGCAGCAGCAAGGGAAGCAATCCTTCGGAGCCGCCATGACATTGCAAGTGATCGATCTGCTGCTGGTAGTGCTGGTCAACGAAGGTCTCGACTGCAGCGATGGTGGCATACACTGATCGACGTCCAAACAGTGCGGGCAATGCACCTGTCAGCCACCCAGCAATTTTCCAAGGTCCGAGCAGGAAGCTGCGGCGCACTGGCGGAAACCAAGCCTCGATCAGTCGTAGATGTTCTGCCTCGGTCTGGCCGTGCTGGTTGGAGAATTCGAGTAACTCTGCATCACCACGCCAAGCTGCGATTGCCGCTATGCCTTGGTAGATGGCGACGGCGCCCGTTTCTCCCGCATGATCTGATCTCAACTCGCGTTCCAGATAAATGGAGAGGCGCGTTGTTTCCGCAAGCGGTGATGCCGATTGCACTGTGTCCTGTTGGCGGGCAATCCTTTGTAGTGAGGGTCGCACCAGAAGGAAACCTCGATAAGCGAGTTCGAGCAGCGGCAGAATGCCGGGTAGACGCGCCAACCTCGCCAGCCAGCGCCAGCCGGGCAAGCGCTGCCACATTGCGACAAACGCCGCAGCGCCATCGAGCCGCGAGCCATCCGCTCGTTGTACATGAAAGCGTGCCAGCAAGGCAGCGCGCTCCGCAGCTGAGCGCGTATCGCCCTCTGACGGGTGACTGATGTCCACAAAACACAAAGTGCTATCGCCTTGACGCTCGGCGAGGCCCTTTACGTGTGCGATTTCTCGGCGACATAACGGGCATGCGCCGTCATAAAGCACGGTGAGCGTTTCGGAAGTGGCGGGCGGATTCAAAGGGGCACCTTGAAGTGAGGTTGTTTAGAAAGTGCAGAGCTTATGAAATTTCAGCCTTCGTTTTGCTGTGATTTTTTAGCGCTGAGTAAACAGAGCGTCTCAAACAAAAGGCAACTTAAGTACTAAGGTGTGCAATGAAAATCCCCAATAGGGTGATCCCACCAAAGATAACGACAAATGCGGCTGTTAGAATAAGATACGTTAATGTTGTTTTTTTCCTTGCTTGTTTTGCGCGATTTTCGTTCGTTGGGCGATGCGAGAAATTGGGTTTTGAATAAAAAGTAGCAGCCTGTGCATTATTGCTGCTGTCATTGAATCTGAATCAATTGTACGACTTGGAAACTCAACTCGAAGTCAGTGTAACCTATTAAAAAAAACGGGAGATTATCATCGAAGACGAGCGCTGTTGCGGTACGGGCACCTGCATCATTAATGCTGAGGGCTTTTGTTGGTGCGGTCAAAGCTGGGATGGCACTCGCATGTGCTTTCCCAATGTCGACAATAGCAAAGCTTCTGGGGATGATTCTTCGGTAGTCTCCGGGTCACCAACAGATGACTGACTAAGCATTCCGATCACCAAAGATGGTCTGACGTCCCGAGTGATGTCATCCTTTTCTGTCGAACACAAATTTGTTGGGCACTTTTTACTACCTACGGCTGAAAACAAAAAAGACCAGTCAGCAGACTGGTCTTTTTTATTGATTCTATTGGTCGGGGCGGCGGGATTCGAACTCGCGACCCCTTGCACCCCATGCAAGTGCGCTACCAGGCTGCGCCACGCCCCGACGAACCGCGGATTATATCAGAGCCGGCCTGCGCGGATGCAGCGCGTCTAGACACATCAATGTAGATGGCCATGATTTTGTGCGGACTCCTCAGGCATTTCGGCATGCACGATGTCTTCGGCCGAATCGCAAAACAACGGCGAGCCGCAATCATCGCAAAACTCTGGCGGGAAAATAGTATCGATTTGCTGTATGCGAGTGACTCCAGCTTCTCTCAGTACGGCGATGATTTGCTGTGTCGGTGACTGGGGTGTCTGTATGCCGAGCCGGCGAGTGCTGATCGTGGAGATATAGTCCTCCGCACTTTCGTCGTCATACAGTGGCCAAACCACGCCGTAGTAAACATCCGAGTTGTCGACGACCCCAAAACTGATCCTAAGCTCATCGACACGCATGCCATTGGCTTCATCGCCAAAGCCGGCAATGATGACCTCGAGTTGCCCTGGTTCCGTGGCCAGTGCTGTGGTTAGGTAGTTGACCGCAGCGCGTAATGAGATGGGGCGGATGGCCTTGTCGGCTTCGCGACACGCGACGTAGTAAGCACCTGGCAGTAACAGTTCGATACCGCAGCCCGGCAGCAGATTCTGCAGATTGGGACCTGCCTGTGTTTGCCATTGCGTCAGTGCTGCGCTGCTGCTGGACTGTAAGCTGGAACCGGCTTCTTCCTCCTGCCAGCGCAGCAAGGGGTGTCCTTCCTCTGCAGTCACGACCAGCAACAGATAGCGTGTGTCCGCCAGAAATGCCGCCGTCTCTGGCAATGCGTTGGGTGCATCGGCAGATTTGCCCGTCAGTGCGGCCTCGCTCATGCGCTGCGCTAGCTGATAAGTCTCGCAATAGGTGCGTGGTAATTGATCGATCGAATACAGTGCCGGTGCAATGGCAGTCCGAGTCCCGGTCGCAAGAATATGGCCATGCAGATGAGCTGCGATGGTTTGCAGTGTTGTTGCTGCAATGTGACCCGATGCAATCGAAAAACGCGTCCATGCAAGTATGGGTACCGCTAACAGCAGGGCGTCATAAGTTTTTCCATCGTGATCAAGACGGCAGCTTGAACTGACCGCTTCAATCGCATCGAGCAGAACGTCGTAGGCGTCGAGATCAGTATGAAACAAATGGTCAAGCGCGCTGTCGATAGCTTGCTGTTGATTGCCTGCCAGTAATTTTTTTAAAGCCTGATCCAAACGTTCTCCCCAGCCGCGCTCTTCGAGTCGACTATAGGCACGCGCAATGGATTGCGCTAGTGAGGCCAGACGCTGACTGTCGGCAGAAAATTTTCGGGTAGGGGTGGTTTGCAGGCGGCGCATTCGGGGACAGACTGGTTATGAGTTGAAAGTCCGATTCTAATGGAAGTCACCCGGTAAGGCTGTTGATGTTCGAGATGTTCGAGATGTTCCAAACAAAAAGCGCGGACAAGCCGCGCTGGTAAATCTGTCGATAAACCCGAAAACTTTACTTCTTCTCGGGCTCTGTCGAAGTAGCAGGTGTTGCGTCAGGTGCTGCGGTAGGCGCTTTATCAGCGGCGGGTGCCTCAGCGGCTGGTTTATTTTCTTCATGTGCTTGCGTCGCGTCATGGCCGGCGGCTTCGCCTTGCATACTAATGCTGCCGTCAGATTTGAAAAGTGCGAACAGTGAAATCGCGGCAAAAATGATGAACGCGACGAGAATTTTCCACATAAGTGTCTCCGAATATTTTTGGTTTCCAGCATTTAAGACGTCAGCCGGCTATCAGGCGCCGGCTGACGGTTCGACTATCAGGCAGCGAGCAACTGACGCAGCACGAAGGGCAGGATGCCACCATGGTGGTAGTAGTCCACTTCGATTGGCGTATCAATACGCAGCAGCAACTTGACTTGCTGGCTCTGACCATTTGCACGGTGGATCACGAGCGTGACTTCTTGTTGAGGCTTGATGTCATTTTCCAGACCCAGCAGGTCGTAGCTTTCATTGCCGGTAATGCCGAGCGATGAGACGCTGTCGCCACCGATGAATTGCAGCGGCAGTACGCCCATGCCAACCAGATTCGAGCGATGGATACGCTCGAATGACCGCGCGACCACGACTTTAACGCCGAGCAGTTGCGTGCCTTTGGCAGCCCAGTCGCGCGATGAACCGGTGCCATATTCTTCGCCTGCGAAGATCATGGTTGGTACATCGTCAGCGACGTACTTCATTGCGGCATCGTAGATCGACATTTCCTGACCAGTGGGCTGATGGATCGTGAGCCCGCCTTCGATGCGTGAGCCATCTGGCTGTGCTGGAATCATCAGGTTCTTGATGCGCACGTTAGCGAAGGTACCGCGCATCATGATTTCATGATTGCCCCGGCGTGAGCCATAGGAGTTGAAGTCGGCTTTGAGGACGCCGTTTGCCAGCAACCATTTACCGGCCGGGCTGGATTCCTTGATCGAGCCGGCGGGCGAAATGTGGTCGGTGGTAATCGAGTCACCAAACACGCCCAACGCGCGTGCACCAGTGATGCGGGTAGCGGCAGCTTTGGGTTGCATCTCGAAGTCACCAAAGAACGGTGGCTCGGCGATGTAGGTGGATTTAGGCCAGTTGTAGACTTCGCCGCTGGCAACGCCACGAATGTCTTCCCACAGCTTGCCGGGTGCGCCTTTGACGTCAGCGTAATTGTCTTTGAAGGTTTTTGCGTTCATCGCATGCTTCATGAGCTTGTTGATTTCCGCGCTCGTGGGCCAGATGTCGCCGATGTAAATATCACGGCCGTTTTTGCCTTTGCCTAGTGGCTCAGTCATCAGATCAATCGTGACATTGCCGGCGATGGCGTAAGCGACCACCAAAGGTGGCGAAGCGAGGAAGTTGGCGCGAATGTTAGGGTGAATACGTGCTTCGAAGTTACGGTTACCCGACAACACCGCAGCCGCGACCACATCGTTTTTCACGATCGCTTCGTTCATTGCCGGTGTCAGATCACCGGCATTGCCGATACAGGTCGTGCAGCCATAGGCGGTCACGCCAAAGCCGAGTGTCTCGAGGTCGGAGAGTAATCCTGCTGACTCCAAATACTTGGTGACGACACGCGACCCAGGCGCGAGTGATGTCTTGATATGCGGTGCCACAGTCAGACCGGCAGCGACTGCTTTTTTGGCGAGCAGGCCAGCAGCCAGCAACACGCTCGGGTTGGAGGTGTTGGTGCAGGAGGTGATTGCTGCGATTAGCACGTCACCGTTTTTGAGATGTACGCCGTCTGCGTTGGTGTACTCGGCGTCGAGATCCTCGGCCTTTTTGTTAAAGCCATTGTCAGCGACAGGCTTGGCGAACAGATCGCGGAAGGTTGATTTCACATGGCCGATTTCGATACGGTCTTGCGGACGCTTGGGGCCGGCGAGTGAGGGTGCGACCGATGTCAGATCGAGCTTGACCACTTTGCTGTAGTCGATATCGCCCGCTTTCGGAATGCCGAACAGGTTTTGCGCTTTGAAATAAGCTTCGAAAGCATCAATTTCTGCCTTGGTGCGGCCGGTGCCATGGAAGTAATCGATGGTGGCTTCGTCTACGGGGAAGAACCCCATGGTCGCGCCATACTCAGGCGCCATGTTGGCAATCGTTGCACGGTCTGTCAGAGAGAGCGATGCAGTACCTTCACCAAAGAATTCGACAAACTTGCCGACGACTTTTTCTTTGCGAAGCATTTCGGTGATCGTCAGTACCAGATCGGTCGCCGTCACGCCTTCGCGTAATACGCCAGTGAGGTTAACGCCAACGACATCCGGTGTGAGGAAGTAAACCGGTTGACCGAGCATGCCGGCTTCGGCTTCGATGCCGCCCACGCCCCAGCCAACGACGCCAATACCATTGATCATCGTGTGTG
>CANKWG010000106.1 GCA_947487325.1 Oxalobacteraceae bacterium
CTGCTGCTACTGATCGCTACAGCGATCAGTGTGGCACTGAGCAATTCGGCGCTGGGTCCGCAATATCTCGGTTTCTGGCAAACGGAGTTTGCAGGGTACTGCTGCTCAGTCTGAACCGCTTCTGGCGCATCGATTCATTACCGGTGTACGTAGCAGGTGGCGTGCTGATTTGGGCGCTGATGCTCATGTCGAGTGTGCATGCCACCGTTGCGGGGGTCATGCTCGCGTTTGCCATACCCTTCTGGAAAAGAAGCGATGCCGAGTACTCGCCTTCCCACTACTTTGAAAACAGATTGCACAAGCCGGTTGCATTTCTGGTGCTGCCGATTTTTGCGCTGGCGAACACCGGCGTCGTGATCGGTGCGGGCTGGCTCGATTATTTGAGTGGCCCCAATGGCATGGGCATCATCAGCGGATTAGTCATCGGTAAACCCGTGGGTATAGTACTGCTCTCGGTCATCGCCGTCATGCTTGGCATCTGCAGTCTCCCAGCCGACCTACGCTGGCGTCATGTGGTCGGTGCGGGCATGCTAGGCGGCATAGGATTTACGATGTCGATCTTCATCACCAACCTGGCCTTTGCCGACCAACCGGAATTAATCAATGCTTCCAAAATGTCGGTGTTTGCTGCGTCGCTGATGGCGGCTGTACTGGGCTTTTTGTGGCTACGATTTTGCGGCTCAGGGGAAGCCGAACCCGCCTAACCGGCAGCATCGATGGCGGAGGCGAGACCAGAGACGGTGAAATTCATGGCATCGGACCGACGTCCGAGCACGCTGCTGGCCTGTAAAGCCGATTAGAGAAAACGGTCCAGCAGACGGCGAGTGTGACGATCCATCACGCGCATGTCTTCGATGCGGTAGGTCACGCCATGGCTGTCCGTAATCAACAGCCCGGTGCCCCGCAAGCGACGAATATCTTCCTCGCCCTTGAGCACAAAACTGGTCAGACCCCGATCAGTGCGCACCTGCCATGTACTGGGGGTGGCGAATGTGGACACTGAAATCAATTTATCGATGACGGGAATGAAATCTCGCTGCGCAATCTCTTCCATCAAAAGCTTGCGACTATCAGCATCGAGTTCCGAAATATTTGCGACAAACGTCAGTTCATGTCCCTCGCTGTCAAGCAGTGACACGTTCTCGCCCGGCGCCTCGATAGGAAAAGGCTGCGCAGGCACGATACCTTCATGCGATTCGCCATGCTCATCGGTGAATACCAAACGTCCGAACGTATCGCGCCATAGACGGTGCTGCGCTGGCTGAAACTGTTTACCACTGGTCTCTTCAGTCACGTCGATCACGTTGTTCACCTCGTTCATGACACCACCCGCGCTAGGGGAACGTGAACAAGCGGTGGGTCTTGGTCTTCGGTATCGACATTGCGCGCCTGCGCTTCATAGAGCCGCCAATACGCGCCACGCTCAGCCATCAGTTCTTCGTGCGAGCCCAGCTCGACGACTTCGCCACGCTCCAGCACGATCAGTCGGTCGGCGCGACGCAGTGTGGACAGTCGATGTGCGATTGCAATCGTCGTGCGTCCCTGCACCAAGTTATCCAATGCTTTCTGAATTTCTTTTTCTGTTTCAGTGTCCACACTTGACGTTGCCTCATCCAGCATCAGAATGCGTGGATTAATGAGCAAGGCGCGTGCAATGGAGATTCGCTGACGTTCGCCACCCGACAAGCCCTGACCTCGCTCGCCAACGATGGAATCATAGCCGTGACGAAGTCGAAGAATAAATTCATGTGCGTGAGCAGCGCGGGCAGCCGCCACCACCTCGGCGCGAGTCGCATTCGGCTTGCCGTAGGCAATATTCTCGGCAATCGTGCCATGAAACAGAAACGGCTCCTGAAGCACCAGACCGATGTGCTTTCGGTAATCTGCCACTGAGTAACGACGAATATCCGTACCGTCCATCATGATCGCGCCATCAGAGACATCATAGAAGCGACAGATAAGATTCATCAGCGTACTCTTGCCCGAGCCACTGTGACCGACCAGACCAATCATTTCGCCGGGACGAATATCGAAGTTCACACCCTTAAGAATGCGGCGACTGCCGTGTCTGAAGCCGACTTCACGCAACGAAATCACGCCCTGCTTCGCTGGTACCGGCAAAGGATTGGTGGGCTCGGGTACGCTGGACTTATGATCAAGAATATCGAAAATCCGCTTGGCGCCCGCAGCCGCTTTTTGCGTGTGCGACACGATGCGACTCATGGAATCGAGTCTGCCGTAAAAGCGGCCGATATAGGCAATAAACGCCACCAACACACCCACCGTCACCCCGTGATGCATCACCAGCCAGATACCAAAACCCCAGACCACCAGCAGACCAACTTCCGTCAGCATCGTGACCGTGGGTGCAAACAGGCTCCAGGTACGATTCAGTTTGTCGTTAACCGTTAAATTGTGCATGTTCGCATCGCGAAACCGCTGCGACTCGCGCGACTCCTGAGCAAACGCCTTGACCACCCGAATACCTGGAATCGTATCGGCCAGCACATTCGTCACATCACCCCAGATACGGTCGATCTTTTCAAAGCCCGTTCGCAACCGGTCACGCACCGAGTGGATCATCCACACGATCAGGGGCAATGGCAGCAGGGTCACTACCGTAAGCCAAGGATTGATCGTAAAAAGAATCACTGCGGTCATGACGAGTAGCAGCACATCGGTAGCGAAATCAAGCGCGTGCAGCGACAGGAAAACACAGATGCGATCGGATTCATTACCGATACGCGCAATCAAATCACCCGTACGCTTGGCACCGAAATATTCAAGCGAGAGCGTCATTAGATGATCGAAAGTAGCGGTACGCAAATGTGCGCCGATGCGCTCCGACACGAGCGCTAGCAAATAAGTGCGCCACCAGCCCAGCCCCCACGCGGTCAATGCGGCAAGCAGCAATCCGGACAGGTAAATCATCACGTCGTGCGTGTCGATCGCTGCACCCGTGTGCGTGGGTATTAGGATCTCGTCCATCAAGGGCATCGACAAATAGGGGGGCACCAGCGTCGCGGCAGTCGCTGCCAAGGTCAGGAAAAAACCGAGCAGCAGCTGCAAACGATAGGGTTTGGCGAAACGCCATAGGCGGAACAATACCCAGGTAGAGACAGGCTCTAAAAGCTCGCGATGACAAACTGGACATTCCTCGCTCTCCTCGGGCAAGGCGGATTGGCAGCTGGGGCAACGGGCTGCCGCTTCATCGGAGGTCAGGGTCTGGCCGGCGCGGGTGATCTGCACACGCTCAAACTGCTGCATCAGGCGTATGGCACCGACCTCCTGCTCCAGCGTAAAACGCCAGCGCGCAAGACAAGACTGTGCATTATGCAAAGCCAGCGTTGCCACACCTGCATGGTCCGTGTGATGCAGACTCAAGTCACTTGTCAGCGGCCAGCTGACCCACCCGTGTCCATCCGAATCGCTTATCATTCGATCCGTCGTCAGCAGAACTTTGCTGACGGCAAACCGCAAAGCTGAATCAAGATCGGGTTCTAGCATAGCCAGAACCTGCTCACCCTCATTCAAAGGCGGCGAGGATCTATTCAGTGCAACCGACTGACTGTCCTGAGACAGGGCGCCGGTCGGGTTGGATGACAGTAAACTGGAAGACATGAATGAAGAAGTCGGGTCTGCGATGCAATCTGTTTTTGGTTTGGGTCTCTGTGGGTAATACCGCTTAGCTGCGAAAATCAACACGAATTGTCGCGCAATCCGCCTGACTCGTCCAACATGGTCGCCATATTACCCTTTTACGCCGTTTTAATTTGACATGACCCTATCTGCCGCTGACTCCCACATGCCTGAAGGCCCACTGGAAATCGACATCCTCCGGGTGACCTACCTGCGCGGTCCGAACATGTGGACCTACCGCTCGGTTCTGGAAGCATGGCTGGATCTCGGCGAACTGGAAAACTGGCCCAGCAACAAGCAGCCTGGCTTTATCGACCGCCTTCTGACGGTGCTGCCTCAGGTCGCGGCCCATCACTGCAGCCCGGGCGTCGCCTACGGCTTCGAGCAGCGACTGCGCGAAGGTACTTGGATGGGCCACATCCTTGAACACATCATCATCGAATTGCTCGAACTGTCCGGCATGGAAGCCGGCTTTGGCCAGACGCGCGAGACCACCGAATCCGGCACCTACCGTATGGTGTTTCGCGTGCCCGATGAAACGGTGGGCAGTATTGCGCTCGACTCCGGTCTGGCGCTGCTGCATGCCGTGATTAATCGTCAGTCCTTCGACATCGAGCCCGAGCTGGCCAAGATCCGCAAAGCGATTGACGAGCACTATCTTGGGCCAAGCACCGCGCATATCGTAGCCAGTGCCAACCAGCGCAAGATCCCGCATATTCGTCTCAACAAGGGCAGCTTGGTCCAGCTCGGCTACGGCGCTCAGCAAAAACGCATCTGGACTGCTGAAACAGATCTGACGAGTGCCATTGCCGAGGGCATCGCCGCCAACAAGCACATGACCAAGTCGCTACTGAAAAGCTGTGGCATTCCGATTCCCGAAGGCGATGTCGTTCACAGCCCCGAAGAAGCCTGGGAAGCGGCGCAAGACATCGGCGTTCCCGTCGTCGTCAAGCCGCGTGACGGCAACCGCGGTCGCGGCGTAATGCTCAATCTCTCTACCGAAGAAGAAATCAAAGCTGCCTATGCCGTTGCCGTCGTCGAAGATATCGATGTGATCGTAGAGCGCTACATCATGGGACACGAACATCGTGTGCTGGTGGTAGGCGGACAAGTGGTTGCGGTGGCGCGTGGCGAAAGCGCCTGGGTCACCGCCGATGGACGATCAACGATCGATCAACTAGTTGATGCGCAAATCAATAGTGATCCTCGTCGTGGCAATGCCGACATTCATCCGCTCGAGACCCTGCACCCAAAAACCAACAGCGTGATTCAATCGAACCTGCAGCGACAAGGACTCATGCCAGATGATGTTCCTGAAGCAGGCCGTCGCGTGCTGATTGCCGCCAATGGTAATCATGCGATTGAATGCACCGATCGCATCCACCCCGATATCGCTCACCTTTGCACGCTGGCGGCCCGCGTGGTCGGACTCGACATCGCCGGTATCGATCTGGTGTGCGCCGATATCAGCCAGCCGCTCGATTCTCAGGGGGGTGCCGTGGTTGAGGTCAATGCCGGTCCCAGCTTGCTTATGCATTTGCGTCCGGCGGAAGGTGTACCGCAACCGGTTGGCAATGCCATCGTCGGCCACCTCTTCCCCGAAGGTCAGCGTGGGCGCATACCCATCGTAGGCATCTCCGGAAGTGACGTGACCACACCGGTGTCACGCATGGTCGCTTGGCTGATGCAGCTCTCAGGTGCTCAAGTCGGCCTCGCCTGTCGTGATGGTTTGTTCGTCGGGTCGCGCCGTCTCGAAAACGGCGATGCAGCCCACTGGGAGTCAGGGCAGCGTCTACTAATCAATCGTAATGTTGAAGCCGCCGTATTCGAGCATGACCCGATCGCCTTGCTTACCGAAGGACTTGCCTATGACCGTTGCTGGGTCGGTGTCGTCACTGACAGTCAGCCGGTGGCCGGATTGGATGAGCAGTTGATGACCGAGCCAGAACACCGCTACAAGATTTTGCGTACCCAGGTCGACGTGGTAGTCGACACCGGTGTCGCCGTGCTCAATGCCACCGACGATACCGTGTTGTCCATGAGCGAACTTTGCGATGGTGATGTGATCCTCTACGCCGCAGATGGTCAGCACCCGACATTGCTTGCCCACCGCGAGGCTGGCAAAGGCGTCGTGTTCATTCGCGAAGGTCAGATTGAATGCGCAACGGGTGGCACGGTCACGCACACCTTCGACTTGAACGCCGATGTCAGCCCTGCGACGCGTACCCTACCGGCCGAGGTTCTACTGCCTGCGATTGCTGCTGCCTGGGCGCTCGGACTAGACGACGCAACCATACGCACGGGTCTGGAGACCTTTGCGACCGACGAGACACAAAAACTGGTGATTGCCTGAGCATGGAAATCCTGCAAACGAGAGCCCTGCGCGGGCCCAATCTATGGAGCCGTTACACCGCGCTCGAAATCGAAGTGCGCTGTGCCGCGGCCGAACTTGGCCTTGAAAAAATACCCGGTTTTGAAGAAACGCTGCGCAGCCTCTTCCCCGGCGTTGGCGAATTGCGTGCACTCGGCTATACCGGGCCGCTGACCTTGGCCCACGTACTGGAAGCCACGCTGCTGGCCCTGCAGGCACAAGCCGGTTGCCCGGTTAGCTTCAGTCAGACCTCTCTAACACCAGTCGCCGGTGTGTTTCAGGTGGTCGTGGAGTACAGCGAAGAAGATGTGGGTCGTCTTGCCCTCAAGATGTCACAGGAGATCGTCGCCCATGCATTGAAATTGTCGACAGGAGAAATCGCTCCGAATGCGAGCACGCTTGACGTAACGGCCATGCAGGCCGAATTGCGCGAGCTGGATGAAGATAATCGCTTGGGGCCGAGCACGGGATCAATTGTGACTGCGGCCGTTGCACGTGGCATACCGTTCAGACGCATGACCAGCGGTTCACTTGTGCAGATAGGCTGGGGCCACCGACAGCGCCGTATCCAGGCAGCCGAAGTCGATTCCACCAGCGCGGTAGCCGAAGCCATCGCACAGGACAAGAATCTCACCAAGCACCTTTTGCATGCCGCTGGCGTACCCGTCCCGATCGGTGCACCCGTAAAGTCCGTCGATGAAGCCTGGGAAGTCGCGCTGCGCATAGGCTTGCCTGTCGTGGTCAAGCCGCAAAATGGCAGCCAGGGCAAAGGCGTGACGGTGAATATTCAGACGCGCGATCAAATCGAAAAAGCCTTTCATGCTGCGACCGGCAAAAGCCCCGTGCTGGTTGAAAAATTTTTCCCCGGCAGTGACTACCGACTGCTAGTCGTTGGCAGCAAACTTATTGCAGCAGCGCGACGCGACCCACCGCAGGTAACCGGTGACGGCGAAAACTCCGTCAGGCAGTTGGTTGATATCGTCAATGCTGATCCGCGTCGCAGTGACGGTCATGCCACATCGCTGACCAAAATACGCTTTGATGACATCGCCGTCACCTGCTTGTCAGCGCAGGATCTGAATCCGGATTCAGTACCTGAAAAAGGCCGGCGCGTCATCTTGCGCAATAACGCCAACTTGAGCACCGGCGGCACCGCCACCGATGTCACCGATGATGTTCATCCCGAAGTCGCCGCTCGCGCCATTGATGCCGCTGCCATGGTGGGGTTGCATGTCTGCGGTGTCGATATCGTCTGCGAAAGCATCATGCGTTCTCTGGAAGAACAAAATGGCGGCGTCGTCGAAGTCAACGCCGCACCCGGATTGCGTATGCATCTCTCGCCGTCCTACGGCAAAGGACGCAACATCGGTGAAGCCGTCATGCAGCTGATGTTCGAGCCAGGCGATGACGGCAGAATCCCGGTGATCGCGGTGACGGGTGTTAACGGTAAAACCACCACTACACGACTCATCACTCACGTGCTCACGGCGAATGGCCTGTGCGTGGGCATGACCAATACCGATGGCGTGTTCGTCGATGGCCGTCAGACCGACAGCGGTGACTGCAGCGGTCCCAAGAGTGCACGTAATGTGCTCTCGCATCCTCATGTGCAGGCAGCCGTACTCGAAACAGCACGCGGTGGTGTACTGCGCGAAGGC
>CANKWG010000107.1 GCA_947487325.1 Oxalobacteraceae bacterium
TGCTAAACAGTGTGTAAGACACCAGCGAAGAAATGCCGCGCGTACCGCGCTCGATGTCTCGGGTGATGCCGCCGGTCTGACGGTTGAGATGAAAACGCAGCGATAGTGCATGCAGATGACGAAAGACTTTGAGCGCAACTGTGCGAACCGCACGCTGAGTCACTTTTGCGAAAAAGAATTCGCGCAGTTCGGTGAATACAGTGGTGGAGAGGCGCAACAAGCCGTAAACAATCAGCAATCCGGCAGGCAGTATGAGCAAGGATGCTGGATTGTCAGGCGTGATGGTCAGGCCATCAATAAGCTCTTTCAGAACCAGCGGCACAGCAACGTTGGCGATCTTGGCCAGGACCAGACACAGCAACGCAAAGATCACGCGCCACTTGTAAGCCCAAAGATACGGCAGCAGGGTCTTGAGCGTTCCCCAGTCATTCCGTGTGCTCTGATTGGCGGGCGCATCGGCGGGTGGGCGGGCATGGTGGCGCATGATGGTTGTGGGTTCTGCAGGATGAGGATGTGAGCGCGCGCTTGCTTGCGTTATGCTTGCGCAATTGGAGATTGTATCGTTTATGAAGGATCAACACAGGGAACAAGGATGAGTGCAACAGAAAACTCAAACCTGCCGGAGGGCATGCCGACATTGCGGGTGATGCCCATGCCGGCAGATGCCAATATTCATGGTGATGTGTTTGGCGGCTGGATCATGGCGCAAGTCGATATCGCAGGTGCGTTACCTGCAGTGCGACGTGCCAATGGGCGGGTGGGTACCGTGGCGGTGAATTCTTTTGTTTTCAAGCAGCCGGTGTTTGTTGGCGATCTGCTGTCGTTTTACGCGAAGATCGTAAAAACCGGTAACACCTCGATCACCGTCAATGTCGAGGTGTATGCGGAAAGAAACCGGTTGCAGGCCGAAGTGGTGAAAGTCACCGAAGCAACGCTGACCTATGTGGCAACAGATGACCATCGTCGGCCACGTTCTTTGCCTCCGTTGCCTTGACAGGCCGATAGCTTACGCAGCTTTGCTGTCGCGCAGCTCTCGGCGCAAGATCTTGCCCACATTGGTCTTGGGCAGCTCGTTACGAAACTCGATATGCTTCGGCCGCTTGTAACCGGTGAGCTGCTCATGGCAATAGGCCATGAGACTTTCTGCCGTCAGATTAGGATCACGGCACACGACAAAAAGTTTGACCGCTTCGCCTGAGCCCGCATCGGGCACACCAACCACCGCGCATTCAAGCACGCCGGGATGCATGGCGACCACGCCCTCGACTTCGTTGGGATATACATTGAATCCGGAGACAAGCACCATGTCTTTCTTACGGTCGACAATGCTTACATAGCCGTGCTCATCCATGAACCCGATATCACCTGAGCGGAAAAATCCGTCCGCAGTCATGACCCGCGCAGTTTCTTCCGGACGCTGCCAATAGCCTTCCATGACCTGGGGCCCGCGAATCGCAATTTCACCGACCGCGCCGATCGCCAATGCGTTACCGTCGTCGTCGAGGATGGCGATCTCGGTGGATGAGATAGGCAAGCCTATGGTGCCGGTGAATACAGACGAATCCGCAGGGTTGGCCGTAGCGACGGGCGCAGTTTCGGAGAGCCCGTAACCTTCGACGATGCTTTTACCCGTGACTTGCTGCCAGCGATCATTCACCGCACGCTGCACTGCCATGCCACCACCATTGCTTAATTTCAGTCCTGAAAAATCCAAGCTGGCAAAACCAGGATGATTCAGCAGGCCGTTGTACAACGTATTCACGGCCGGGAACATATTGAATTTATGCTTTGACAGTGTCTTGACCAGTCCGGGAATATCGCGCGGATTGGGAATCAGGATATTCATGCCACCCAAACGAGTACCCATCAAACAGCAAACGGTGAGCGCGAAGATGTGATATAGCGGCAAGGCGCAAACAAAACTCAGCGCTTCAACGCGTGGCGGTTTGTCCATTGCCGGCTGCAGCCAAGCTTCGTTTTGTAAAAGATTTGCAATGACATTACGATGGCTGAGCGTCGCGCCCTTTGAAACGCCGGTGGTGCCACCGGTGTACTGAAGGAAGGCGACGCTGTCGTGGCCAAGCTCAACGGGGCGCAATATGAGCGATGCGCCTTCACTGAGCGCGCGATTAAAACGCACGGCGTTCGGCAGAGAAAATTCGGGCACCATTTTTTTGACCGTGCGGATGACAAAATTAACGATGCCACCCTTGATGCCACCTAGCAGATCACCCATGCTGGCAACCACAGCGACCTTGATTTGTGTTCGTGTGATGACTTTTTCAAGAACCGACGCAAAGTTTTCCAGAATGATGATGGCTTCAGCACCCGAGTCTTTGAGCTGATGCTCGAGTTCACGCGCTGTGTAGAGCGGATTCACATTCACCACCACATACCCGGCGCGCAGTACGGCAGCAATGGCCACGGGATACTGCAATACATTGGGCATCATCAGCGCCACGCGCGCGCCTTTGCTGAGACCCTGAGCCTGCAACCAGGCGCCCAATTTCTTGGACATCAGATCAACGTCGGCATAGGTGATGAAACGATCCATGCACACGTAGGCATTTCGCTGCGCATATTTATCAAATGCTTCTTCGAGTAAATGTACCAGTGAGCGATAACGCGTGTAATCAATCTCGGCAGGTACGCCCGGCGGATAGGACTTTAGCCAGAATTTATCCATGCTTTACCTCGGAGTGGTATGCGCGATCATTCGGCACGACTGGCCATTTGATCGCTAAAGAGAATCTCACTTGATTTGGTGCATGGAATCCTAGCCGATAAATTTTGAATTGTCTTTTATTGCATCGCAGCAGTTGGGATAACTGTTGTTTCGATGCCTGCATTTTGGGATGGAGGCTCAGGCGGCAGGTAAGCAGACAATGCTTTACGGCGCGCGGCATTATCCATCTTGGCCAGTTTGCGTACCGACTGATAAAAAGTCGGTAGGTCCTTTTCCTTGTTAAGCATGGCACGAAAAGCAGGTGCAAGCTCGTGATAAGTTGAGATCAGCGCAAAATGCGCATTCGTCATGCGCTCACCAAACCATCGGTCATAGCCTGCGTAGCCGCCCCATTTCGCCTGCTTTATGTGGGCATAGCGCTGCTGAAGGTCTGCAAATATCTCGGCTTTGCGTTGCCTTTTCTCCGCATCACTGACGGGCCGATTGAAATTCTCCTCAAGCTGATGCGCATAGGTAGATAGGAGTGCGAGGAATTCTTCCTTGCGCTCTCGGTAGGCAATGTATTCTGCGCGCATTGCATCATCGCCTCTTGCTTCAAGCCAGCGCATTACGCCGATTTCTTCAACGGCGGTGGCGAATGATTCATTGAATTGCGAATCACCCGGCGCATAGGCCACTTGATGCGCGAGCTCGTGAAAAATCAGCCTCGCGAGTTCTGCGTCGGGATATTCGATGAAGGTTGACAGTACGGGATCGTTGAACCATCCCAGGGTCGAATAGGCGGGTACACCAGTAATCCGCACGTCCAGGCTTTGACTACTGAGACTGTCAGCGAAGCTCTGAGCTGCTTCGCGACTGTAGTAGCCACGATAGTCAACGCAGCCCGCCACAGGAAAGCACCAGCGCTCGGGTTTCAAGGAAAGTTCTGGCGTGGCCACTACGTTCCACAAAACGTATTTGCGTTTGAGATCAGCATACTTGGTGTAGCTGCCGTTATCAGGTAGTGCGAGTTCTTTCGCCGCAAATGCGCGGATGTCACGTACGCGCTTGAGGCGTGTCTTGAGATCTTCTCTGGTACCGGGATCGGCGAGCCACTGGTCTATGGGCTTGGCTTCCGCGAGCACGGCGAAGTGTCCCTGAACGGCTTGTGTGTAATAGCCGAGTTGCGCGCAGCCGCCAGCCAACAGAGGCAATACAAGAACAAAGACAACACGCAAGATGGTGCTCGCCGACGCTGTCCGTAAAACTGAGGTACCCATGGGTATCGTATCTATCGTCAATTGCGCAGAGTGGAGGATAAGTTCAGGACCTTATGTTCTCACAAATTATTTTGCTGAATTGGCAATTTTGCATGTGGGCCGGCGCAAGGTAATATGACGAAGACATAAGGCTGCTCAGACAGCAAAATAGACGCTTGCCCGACTCAGCGGGCATCCACTCAGGAAGAGACCACCATGAAGCTGATTGATCCCATTTTAGGGTTCCAAAACGAACTCAAGCAAATCCGCCGCACTATTCACGCACACCCGGAGCTGTCTTACGAGGAATTCAAGACTGCCGATCTGGTCGCTGAAAAGCTGACGAGCTGGGGCATACCGATTATTCGCGGCATGGGCGTGACGGGCGTGGTGGGCATCATCAAAAACGGCACCAGCAATCGGGCCGTTGGTTTGCGCGCTGACATGGATGCACTTCCCGTTCAAGAAATGAACAGCTTCGAGCACAAGTCGCGGCACGAAGGAAAAATGCATGCATGCGGCCACGATGGTCACACGACGATGCTGCTCGGTGCTGCGCACTATCTTGCGCATCACAAGAATTTTGATGGGACGGTGTATGTGATTTTCCAACCCGCAGAAGAAGGCGCAGGCGGCGCTAAACGGATGATGGATGAGGGGCTGTTCGAGCAATGTCCGATGGAGGCCGTGTTTGGCATGCATAACTGGCCCGGTTCGCCAGCGGGCACGATGGGTGTCGTACCGGGGCCGATGATGGCATCGTCGAATGAATTTGAATTAACCATCAAGGGCAAAGGTTCTCATGCGGCGCAACCTCATCTCAGCACCGACCCGGTGATGGTGGCGGTTCAGATTGCTCAGAGCTGGCAGACGATTATCTCCCGCAATAAAAATCCGCTGGATGCCGGTGTTTTGTCGGTGACGCAAATTCATTCAGGTAGCGGTACAAATATCGTTCCTGATTCGGCGAGCATGATTGGCACGGTGCGCACCTTCACGATGGAGACGCTCGATCTGATCGAAAAGCGCATGGGCGAGATTGCACAACATACGGCAGAGGCTTTTGGCGCGACAGTTGAATTCAAATTCCATCGCAACTATCCTCCATTGATCAATCACGAGATAGAAACCGAGTTTGCACTCGGTGTGATGGAAGATGTGGTGGGCAAGGATGGTACGTTGAAGAAAATCGCGCCCACTATGGGCTCGGAAGATTTCGCTTTCATGCTGCTAGAAAAACCGGGCTGCTATGTCTTTATCGGCAATGGTGATGGAGACCATCGAATGGCAGGCCATGGATTGGGCCCCTGTAATTTGCACAACCCTAGCTATGACTTCAATGACGAGTTACTTCCGATAGGCGCAAGTTACTGGGTGCGGTTGGCGGAAAAATTTCTGGCGACGCCACCGCTGCGTTGATGGGTCTGGCTTTGTTTTGATCAACCGGCTTTGGCATTCGCACGACGCAATCCAGTTTCAATAATCTGATACGTGGGCTGGGCCTTAGGCCCCGTGGTGTCTTCTTCAGAGTGAATCGGATCAAAACGCCAGGTGTGCTCATGGAATTCAGCGACTTGCGTTCTGTGGGCAATGCTGATGACCGCTGTGTTCGGCAGTTCCTCCAGCAATTGCTCATAGAGCGCCTTTTCTGTTTCGCTATCGAGCGCGCTACTCGCTTCGTCAAGAAATAACAGATCAGGCTTGGTCAGCAGCGCTCGCATAAAGGCGATTCGTTGCTGCTCGCCGGGTGACAAGCGCTGACTCCAGTTGTCTTCGGTATCCAGTAATGGTGCGAGATGGTCAAGCCGACAGCTTTGCAGGTAATGTCGGATGGCGAGATCCTTGAATGCATCCGAACCACTGGGGTAGCCGATAGCAGAGCGTAGCGTACCGATGGGCAGATAGCTACGCTGTGGAATGAATAGTACGCTGAGCTTGTGTGGTATCTCAACGCTGCCCGATCCGTAGGGCCAGATGCCGGCGATGGCTCGGAACAAGGTGGATTTACCGCACCCTGAAGGTCCTGTTACTAGTATTCTTTGCCCAGTTTGTACGCGCGAGGTGAATGCGGTATTGACCTGCGTGCCATTCGGCAGATGCAGCACAAGTGCCTCAATGAGCAGTGCGCCGACATTGTTATGTAGGACTGAGATTTCCGAGGGTCGTTCATAAGCGGCGATGGTGGCTTCGTGAAAGCCAGCCAGTCGATTTACGCTAGCTTTCCATTCGGCCAGTTGACCATAGGCGTCAATGAACCATGAAAGCGCAGACTGCACTTGCCCGAATGCGGAAGAAATCTGCATCAGGCCGCCCAAAGTGATTGCGCCGGAAAAGTATCTGGGCGCACCCACTAGGAAAGGAAAAATAACTGCAAACTGCGCGTAGAAAGTCGAGGTGATATTCAGGCGTTTGCTTGTTTTCATGATGGCCCACCAGTTGTCACGTATGCGTGCAAACTGGCCCGACAGATGGCGCTGTGCATGACCTTCGCCCTGATACAAGGCAATTGGCTCCGCGTTTTCGCGCAAGCGAATCAATCCAAAACGGAAATCTGCTTCAAAACGTTGCTGATCGACGTTTTGTTTAACAAGCGGCTTACCAATGAAAGCAACCAACAACGAACCGAGGCCGGCGTAACCGATGGCAAACCAGACCATGTAGCCAGGAATCGTCCACTGTTGACCACTCAGCATGAAACTCAGCGGTCCGCTGACAGACCAGAGTATCCCGATGAAGGATACGAGCGTGACTACACTGGAAAGCAAGCCGAGCGACAATGAGAGGCTGCCGCTGGTGAGATACTTCAGGTCTTCAGCGATACGCTGATCGGGATTGTCTGCGCTCTGGTTCTGCTCAATCCGATAGTAAGACTGGTTCTCCAGCCAGAGTGACATGTACTGCTTTGTCATCCAACCACGCCAGCGTATCTCGAGCGCTTGCGTGATGTAGATTTTGTATATTGCAACGGCGATATAAATGAAAGCCAGCCAAGAGAATCTCCAGAGCTGAGTCCAGAATTCACCCAGATTTTTCGTTTCTAACGCATTATAAAAGTCTCGATTCCACTCGTTGAACAGCACGTTCAAGTAAACAAGGCCCAGCGTTAATGCCACGACTGAAAGTAGCAACAGTCGCGCCGACCATTTTTCCTCTGATCTCCAGAATGGTGATAGTAACTTCCAAATTTTCGCCGAGGACCGTTCTGATTTCATGGAGTTGTTGGTTATGGGGCTTAGGCTTGGTCGCTGCTTCTTAGCCGACTTGCCTTGCAGGATTTTGTCGTATCGCGGATTTTCAACAGACTACTGCCTAAATAGGCCGCACTTTGTAGGGCTGTTCAGCGTCACTTGAGTCTAGCCTAAGACAATTAAAAGTGCCGCCCGACACAGCAGGCGCAACCTCAGTTTGGCACCCACGGGTGGCGCGCTTTTCGCTGCGGGCTTTGTCGAGCGGGATTCACTTTTATTTTTTGTCTTTTTGCCCAGCGGACTAGAATTCGGTCAACACTGATTCGATTAACACTTGTCCATTTTTTCTGTTGACGTATCAGGAAAATTTATTTTCTGTACTTCCGACGCGCTGCCCAGGGTTATGTTGCTCCAACTCGATCAAGATTGCTGAGTGATCGGCTGTTGGATGTGTGGTGACAAGGTGTCGAAAGTTATCGGCGACGAGTGCCGTCACCGGCAATCG
>CANKWG010000108.1 GCA_947487325.1 Oxalobacteraceae bacterium
GGTGAAGGGCGCATGACCAATCCAGGTCGTACCTTCGGCACCCATGTGCGTGAAGGTCGAGGTGGAGCGATCCATCCACAAAGCCATGTAATGGCAACCGATGCCGGCGAGTGCACGACTGCCTTCCGGTACGCGCGTTGACGTGTTGTGCGGACAGCCTGAGCAAAAATACGGTGTGCGATCTTTTTGCGGATTGGCGCCGGTGCTGACTTTCAGAACAGCTTCGCGCGACTCCAGATAGGCAATACGTTCACGCACACGCTGCTCAACCGGATGACCGGCAAAGTATTTCGAAATGCGCGACGCAATTGCGCGCGCAATTTGCGTTGGATTAAGTTCATAAGTACCTGGCAGCAGCCATTCACCATGGCCACTGCGGCGCGTATTGCTCCACTCGCCGGTGTCATCAAACTTGCCGACCACACGGGGGCGCACATCATTGCGCCAGTTGTAGAGTTCTTCCTTGAGCTGATATTCAAGCAGCTGACGTTTTTCTTCGACGACGAGAATTTCTTCCAGACCGGTCGCAAATGCGCGCGTGCCTTCGGCTTCGAGTGGCCAGCTCATGCCCACTTTATACAGACGCAAACCGATATCACGCGCAACAGATTCGTTGATGCCCAAATCTTCCAGCGCCTGACGCGTGTCGAGATAGGATTTACCTGCGGTCATGATGCCGAAGCGTGCATTCGGGCTGTCCCAGATCACACGATTGAGGTGGTTCGCGCGCGCATAGGCGAGCGCTGCGTACCATTTGTAATTGACCAGCCGCTCTTCCTGCTCGAGGATGCCATCCGGCCAGCGAATATTAAGACCACCGGCGGGCATATCGAAATCACCTGGCAAGGCAATCTTCACGCGCTCAGGATCAATATCGACCGTGGCGCCGGATTCCACCACATCCGTCACACATTTCATCGCCACCCACAAACCGGTGTAACGGCTCATCGCAAAACCATGCAGGCCGTAATCGAGATATTCCTGTACCGATGAGGGATAGAGCACCGGCAAGCCACAGGCTTTCAGGATGTGTTCGCTCTGGTGCGCGTTAGTGGAAGATTTAGCTGCATGATCGTCCCCCGCCAGAGCGAGTACGCCACCGTTGGGCGCGGTGCCTGCAGCCACCGCGTGCTTGAAGACATCGCCGGATCGGTCAACACCGGGGCCTTTGCCGTACCAGATCGAAAACACGCCGTCGTATTTCGCACCCGGAAAAAGATTGACCTGCTGTGTGCCCCAGATCGAGGTCGCTGCAAGGTCTTCATTGACACCGGGCTGAAAGCGTACGTGATGCGCCTCGAGATGTTTTCTAGCTTTGGCCGCGGTCTGATCCACGCTGCCCAGCGGCGAGCCGCGATAGCCGGTGATGAAACCTGCGGTATTAAGGCCAGCGGCAAGGTCGCGCTGACGCTGCATCATGGGCAAACGAACCAGCGCCTGCGTGCCGGTCAGAAATACTCGGCCGCGCTCCAGCGTGTATTTGTCATCGAGTGATATGGAATCCGGCTGCAGCGCCTGCTGCTTGTCCAGTGGTGCGTTCATGACGGTCTCCCCGCAGTTTTATGGCTATGAGTTGGAGTATAGGCAGTGACTAAGGTATCGTAAAATCACAAATACGCAAGCTTAATATCTGAAAAACTAATACCTCGAAGCGTTCACACATGTCCATCAACAACGTCACCCTGCGGCAATTGCGCTATTTCGTATCGGCGGCCCGCAACGGCCAGTTTTCCATGGCAGCCTCGAGCGAAAACGTGTCCCAGTCGGCGATCACGAATGCCGTGCTGGCACTGGAAAAAGAGCTGGGCGTACGGCTTTTCTATCGCCTGTCGCAAGGTGTGTCGCTGACGCCGGAAGGTCAGGACTTTTTTCTTCAGGCTTGTCACATTCTGGATTCGGTGCGCGACGCCACCCACAAGCCCCGCTTTCGCGCACCCCAATTACGCGGCACGGTGAGAATGGCGGCGTCCTATACGGTGTTGGGCTATCTGCTGCCCGACCTGCTTGCGCGCTTTCGCGCCAGCTATCCGGAGGTGGAAATCGACTTGCGTGACATGGACCGTCCCAGCATTGAGCAAGCCGTGCTGAACAAGGAAGTGGATCTGGGCGTCGCGATTCTGTCCAACATCCGCCGACCCGAACGTTTCGGTCACGCGGTGATGGTGCGCTCGCGCCGCCAGCTCTGGGTCGCGCCGGACCATGCGCTGGCGAAAATTCCCTCGCCTTCGTTCAAAGATATCGCGCAGCACCCCTACATCATGGTGACCGCTGACGAGGCTGAGGAGTCCACGCTGGCGTACTGGAAATCGCGACGTATCAAACCGAATATTGCCTTTCGTACGATGTCAATCGAGGCGGTACGTGGTTTGGTGGCGCATGGATTCGGTGTGACCGTGCTCTCGGACATGGTGTTTCGTCCCTGGTCACTGGAGGGCAAGCGCATCGAGGCACGACCTATTCTGGATCTTGTGCCGCCGATGGAGGTCGGCGCAGTCTGGCACCCTGATGGGAAAATGAACACACACGCCGAAGCATTGCAGCAATTTTTGCTACATGCCTATGGCCAGTGATGATTTTCCTAATCATTCTGTAACAAGCGGTAAACCCATTGCATCACCCTTCACCTGCCGAGCAATCATAGGCTCACCGGGTCAGTACTTGTGGACAGTACCCGGTAACTAACCCAAGTAAAGGTGACACATGAAACTGCACTCATTCCGCTGGTTAATGTTGGCGGGACTGCTGACCGGCAGCCTGGCCCACGCCGATCACCACAAAAAAGGCGAGGGCAAGCATGACGACGATATGCATGGCAATGCCATGCAAAACGACAGAATGCCTCCCATGTTCGGACAGTTTGACAAGAATAAAGATGGCCGCGTGAGCCGCGAAGAATCACGCGAGGGTATGGATCGCCTGTTTACCGAAGCAGATACCAACAAGGATGGCTTTATCTCCACTGAAGAAATGCAGGCGCATCATCGCGCGATGCGCGAGCGGTTCAGAGAGACCATGCGCGACTACTGGAAAAAAGCCGATACCGACGGCGATGGTGCGCTGAGCAAAGCCGAGGCAGAAGCCGCAAAAATGCAACGATTGGTGCGCGACTTCGACAGGCTGGACAAGAACAAAGATGGCAAGCTGACAGCGGATGAAATGGCTGCAGCGCCGCATCACAAGATGACGCCACAACCGTAATACCGTGATTTACCGATTGGTCTAAACCCCGCGCCATCCTCCGGCGCGTTGCGGACCCCATCAATGATGTGGGTCCGCTTTTTTATGCGTCATCACCGCCGCCACTGCGGCAACGCGTGCCGCGCGTATCGCCTGCGCAATCGCATCCGCGGGTTTGTCGGTATGCAGAGCAATGACCTTGGCGGCAATCTCACCACCGTCGACAGATTGCGCAGCAGCGAGCACGGTCTGCAAAAAAACGCGCTGCGGAAAAGGCCGGTCTTCAAATCCGGTACGACCGCGAGAATCGCACTCGCTGGCGATAAGCAAATCCATAAAGCGCGCAGGCTTTCTGAAGGCATCACAACGCTCCAGCATTTTCACCAATGTATCGGCACGCATCTCGAGGGCGCGTCCGACATTGCCATGTTCACGCGCGGTCATCACGGCGAGGTCCCGCACATCACCCGGAATCTTCAACCGCTCACACAGCGCCTCGACCAGTTTCACGCTGCGCACTTCATGCGCAATATGCTGCGGCCACTGCTCAGGCGATGTTGTCCCCTTACCCAGATCATGTACGAGTGCAGCAAAACGTATCGCCAGCGAAGCTGACTGCTGAGCGGCAGCATCGATCACCATCATCACGTGGACCAGCGTATCGATTTCAGGATGATGCTGCGCCGGCTGCGGCACGCCATCCAACGCGGCGATTTCCGGCAGGATGCGCGTTAGTGCGCCAGCGTCGCGCAAGAGCATGAACATGCGCGAGGGCTTTGCTTCCATCAGACCGCGTGAGAGCTCTTGCCACACACGCTCAGGCACCAATGCATCGACTTCACCGGATGCCACCATATGCCGCATCAGTGACAGCGTTTCTTCGGCAACGGAAAACTCGGTAAACCGGGCAGCGAAACGTGCAACGCGCAAAATGCGCACCGGGTCTTCGCTAAACGCTGAAGAGACATGACGAAAAATTCGCGCTTCCAAATCAGCGCGACCGCCATAGGGGTCAATCAACGTGCCATCGGCGTCCTGAGCGATGGCATTGATAGTCAGATCACGTCGCAATAAATCCTGTTCCAGCGTGACATCAGGCGCCGCATGAAAACTGAACCCGGCATAGCCCGGTGCGGTTTTTCGCTCGGTGCGCGCGAGCGCATATTCCTCATGCGTATCGGGATGTAAAAAAACAGGGAAGTCTCTACCCACCGGAAGAAAGCCTTGAGCACGCATCTGATCTGGTGTTGCGCCAACCACGACGTAATCACGATCCTTGACGGGCAAACCAAGCAGGGCATCGCGTACCGCGCCGCCGACCACATAGGTTTTGACTGACCCTGTCATGTGTTAGCGCGGGGCGAGATAATGCGGCGCGACCGCTTCCAAGGCTGTCGGATGCCATGCAGGTGGCAAAGGATAATCACCACTGGCGACATTGTCGGCTTTCATGGAGTCGAGATTGTCACGACTCATGACAGGCCCACCCGGCACATGCTCGAGCAAGAACGCCTGAATGCGCGCCAGCGACGCAGGCAATCCAATCACGGGTCGTCGATGATGTGCGTAGGTACCAGAGAGACGGATCAGCTCGCGCAAGCTGTACACATGCGGACCGACCAGCTCGTAGACTTTACCGATGCTTTGGGGGTCATCCAGCGCATCGACGAAAGCCTGCGCCAGATCGCCGACAAAAACAGGCTGGAATTTTGCATCGGCACCACCCACGACCATGACGGGCAGGATGGCTTGCATGCGCGCGAACACATTCAGAAACTGATCTTCCGGTCCGAACACGACCGAGGGACGAAATGAAGTGACCTCCAGATCAGGCGCCGTTCGCATGAGCTGCTCACCTGCGGCTTTGGAACGCTGATACATGGACGGCGCATTGCTGGCAGCACCCAGTGCGCACATATGCAAACAACGCTTCACACCCAGTCTGCTGCAAGCCTGCGCAATGCGCCTTGGCAGCGCGACGTGAGCTTGTTCGAATTGCGGGCCCCAGGGATTGCCAGGTTTTGAATGCAGCACGCCGACCAGATTGATGACAGCATTTGCTTGCGCAATGAGGCGATCTAACTTGGCATCGTCATGGATATCGGCTTCGATCACCTGTACGGTTGGCAGCACAAGCAAATGACTGGCGCGGGGCAGATGGCGCGTCGGTACGACAACATGACGGCCAGACGCGGCGAGCCGCGCGATGATGTGCGAGCCGATGAAACCGCTACCGCCAATAACTAAAACAGCATCGTGATGCATAACGGTCATGGCAGATCGCCAAGTTCGGCGAGATTGGCGTCGCGCGGCGTCACCATGCCCAGCCGGGTTTTCATGGACTGAGGTTTGTTCTCGAACATGGCGGCATACCACGTCGTGTTGGCCATCACATTTTTCACATAGACCCGCGTTTCAGTGAAGGGAATGGTCTCAGCAAAAATCGCACCCTCGACGGGTTTACTGAGTGTGGAACGCCACTGACGCGGACGACCCGGCCCGGCATTGTAGGCAGCCGTTGCCAGCGTTTGTGAGCCGCCGAGATTGGAGAGCACCATGTTCAGATATTGCGTACCCAACGTGATATTGGTCTTGATGTCGTTGAGGCTGCTGAGCGTGAAACCAGACATGCCAATTTTGCGGGCGACATAGGTAGCGGTGGTGGGCATGATCTGCATCAAACCTGATGCCCCGACATGGGAGCGTGCCGATCGAATGAAACGCGATTCCTGCCGAATAAGTCCGTATACCCAAGCTTTATCCAGACCAATCGGACGCGTGGCGGTCTGCATGATGTCGTCATACGGTGTCGGATAGCGTTGTGTGAGATCGAGTTCCACTTTAGCGCGATCTGCTGTCGTTACCATGCGATCCAACACCTCATTGCGACGCGCGAACTCGGCGGCCGCAAGCAGTTGGCGCTCATTCATCTTGCGTAACTGCCAGTTCCATTCGCGATTGCCTTCAAAGCGTAACTCCATATCGAAAAATTTCAGTGCATGACGCAAACCAGCGTTGTTCGACGCCTCTGCAATTTCGTCGGCTTTGGGTGGCTGAGGTCGGGGCAAAGGCGAGACCTTGAGGCCGAGCTCTTCCATCGAAAGAATGCCGTAAAAATTATGCTGACCTGCAATTAACTGAAAATATTTATGTGCATCTTCAGCAGCACCTGCGGCCAGCAGCGCACGCCCGCGCCAGTAAATCCAGGCGGGATCTTTTTGCAGATCGGCAGGCATGCTCTCGATCGCTTTGGCGACCATGGGCCAGTCTGCCTCGCGCAAAGCAGCACGCGCACGCCACTGATATCCCTCTTGCGACAAAAATGCGCCCCAGCTCTTGCGCCAGTACACTGCCGCATCTTTGGATAGCGAGAGAGACGCGGGTAATGCCAGCTGCGCCCAGGCCGTGGCAAGCTCTTCACCAGACAATCGAGCTTGAATACGCTCGAGAGCTTTTACAGCACGGTCGACATCCGTGCGCGCAATACGGCCAATGGCGATGATAAGCAACTCGCGCGCGGCCCTTGTACCACTCGCACCCTGATCGATGATGGCATTGGGTTTATCAATCGCTTGAACCAGCTGCTTTTCGCTGACATCCGTGAACGCCGCGATGCGTCGAGCCGTACCTGGCACGCCGAATTCCACCGAGAGGCGAATCTGCTTCCATACATCGGCGTCGCTGAATTGTTTTTCGCGCTGCAAACGACCGATCAGATCGACGCAAGCTTCACCATAGGCTTTGGGTTGTACCAGCAAATCCTGTGCAGCTTTGGCGACGTTCTCGCCTTTGGCCATTTTCGATGAAAGTGCGTAGCATTTAAGCTGAGTATCGTCATTCAACACAAATTGTGGATACTGCTCGTCAAACAAACGCCAGTCGCGAGCACGACCTATGAGCAGCAACCAGTCATTACGCAAACGATCACCGATGGCAGTACCTTCGTGTTTTGCCAAAAAGCTGCGAACTTCACCCTCAGGCGCCGATGCCAGCCGTGGATACAACCGGTAGTATTCGATATAAGACTGCACCGGGTAATCAGACAGTCGCGCCGAGATCCGGCCCGCCTCGCCCATATCGCCGCGCATTGCTGCCTCACGCAAGGCAATGAAATCCGCATCAGCGGCATTAAGTGCAACCGGTGCGCGCCGCCCGGCATCCGCCGATACAGGCAGCATCGATGCTGTGGCAACAGCACAAAAAATTCCCAAGGCGAGCCAGCTTCTCTTTGTCATGCAAATTCCAGGTTTCTATTAATAAACAGTCTGTTTAGAATAGCATGCACTCTCGAAATCAATCGCCCGCACACGCATTCTTTCAAACTATGAAAACCAGTACCGAAAAAGCAGACCTGCGCAAGGAATTGATTGGAGCACGCAAGGCCATGTCGGTCG
>CANKWG010000109.1 GCA_947487325.1 Oxalobacteraceae bacterium
CAGGCGACATGGTCGCGCGCCAGCGCCCACTCGCGCAATTGATCACGGCACTGGAAAACGGCAAAGCTTCTGCCACACTCAAAAAATCACTGCACGACGCCGCAGCAAAAGTTCGCATTCCTGCGCTAGGCATTACCGGTACCGGTGGTGCGGGCAAGTCCTCGCTGACGGATGAACTCATTCGCCGTCTGCGTATCGATCAAAACGATGCATTGAACATCGCCGTGATTTCTATCGATCCTTCACGTCGTAAATCCGGCGGCGCACTGCTGGGTGACCGTATCCGTATGAATGCGATCAATCCCTGGAGTGCTCGTCCGGGCGTCTTTATGCGCTCGCTCGCTACCCGCGAGGCAGGTTCAGAAATCTCACAAGCACTGCCCGATGTGGTCGCCGCTTGTCGCGTTGCCGGTTTTGATTTGATCATCGTTGAAACGTCCGGTATCGGACAAGGTGATGCTGCCATCGTTCCGCATGTGGATTGCAGCCTGTATGTCATGACGCCGGAATTCGGCGCCGCATCGCAGCTGGAAAAAATTGACATGCTGGACTTTGCCGATTTTGTGGCGATCAACAAATTCGATCGCAAAGGCTCACAAGACGCCCTACGCGATGTCGCCAAACAAGTACAACGCAATCGCGAGCAGTGGGATAAGTCCACCGATCAAATGCCGGTCTTTGGCACACAAGCGTCACGCTTTAATGATGATGGCGTCACCGCGCTGTATCAGGGTTTGTTGCCGCGCCTGACAGAATTAGGACTCAACATCAAACCCGGCAAGCTTGCGCCCGTGAACGTGCGTTTCTCTTCGGGACGGAATGCCATCGTACCGCCTGCCCGCAGTCGTTATCTCGCGGAGATCGCCGATACGCTGCGCGCTTATCACCGCCGCGTGCAAAAACAAGCAGTCATCGCGCGCGAACGTCAGCAACTGAGCGAAGCCAAACGACTGATGCTCGCTGCCGGCAAAACCGTGGACATGGATGATCTGATTACGCAGCGCGATAACGCGCTCGATAGCGAGGCAAAAAATTTACTCGCGCAATGGCCCGCTGTTCAAGCCACCTATTCGGGTGATGAGCATGTCATCAAAATTCGCGACAAAGAAATCCGCACGCGTCTTGAATGGGAAACCTTGTCAGGCAACCGTATTCGCAAAGTATCGCTGCCTAAATATGCCGATCAGGGTGATCTGCTCGGCTGGTTGATGAAAGAAAATCTCCCTGGCAGCTTTCCGTATACCGCCGGCGTGTTTCCATTCAAGCGCGAAAACGAAGATCCGACGCGCATGTTCGCCGGCGAAGGTGATGCATTCAGAACCAATCGTCGCTTCAAGCTGGTGTCCGAAGGCATGCCGGCCAAACGTTTGTCTACTGCATTTGATTCAGTCACGCTGTATGGCGCTGATCCCGCGCTGCGTCCCGACATTTACGGCAAAGTCGGCAACTCCGGTGTGTCGATCGCCACGCTGGATGACATGAAGGTGCTGTACGACGGCTTTGATCTCTGCGATCCGACCACGTCAGTATCGATGACCATCAACGGTCCCGCGCCGACCATCCTTGCGATGTTCATGAACACGGCCATTGATCAACAGCTAACCAAATTCAAGACAGAAAAAGGGCGCGAGCCCACGACGGAAGAAGCAGCAGAAATCCGCGCGTGGGTGCTGCAGAATGTGCGCGGCACAGTACAAGCCGACATTCTGAAAGAAGATCAGGGTCAAAACACCTGCATCTTCTCCACCGAATTCTCTTTGAAAGTGATGGGCGACATTCAGCAGTATTTCGTCGATCACAAGGTACGTAATTTTTATTCAGTATCGATCTCGGGCTATCACATTGCCGAAGCCGGTGCGAATCCGATCTCGCAGCTGGCGTTCACGCTCTCCAATGGCTTCACCTTTGTTGAGGCATATCTGGCGCGTGGCATGTCGATTGATGATTTTGCGCCGAATCTGTCGTTCTTCTTCTCCAATGGCATGGACCCGGAATACACCGTGCTGGGCCGGGTGGCGCGTCGCCTGTGGGCCGTGGCCATGCGCGAGAAATATGGCGCGAATGATCGCTCGCAAAAACTGAAATATCACATTCAGACCTCCGGTCGTTCGCTGCATGCACAAGAGGTTGATTTCAACGACATCCGCACCACGCTGCAGGCGCTGATTGCGATTTACGACAACTGCAACTCGCTGCATACCAATGCCTACGACGAAGCGATCACCACGCCGACTGATGAATCCGTGCGCCGTGCGCTGGCGATTCAGCTGATCATCAACCGCGAATGGGGTCTGGCAAAAAATGAAAACTCCAGCCAGGGTTCCTTCATCATCGAAGAGCTCACTGATCTGGTCGAAGAAGCCGTGTTGCAAGAATTCGAGCGCATCGCCGAGCGCGGCGGTGTGTTGGGCGCCATGGAAACCGGCTATCAGCGCGGCAAAATTCAAGAAGAATCCATGCTCTACGAGCACAAGAAACACGACGGCAGCCTGCCGATCATTGGCGTCAACACCTTCCGCAATCCCAAGGGCGACACAGTCGCTCAACAACTGGAGCTGGCGCGCTCGACCGACGATGAAAAGCAATCGCAATTGCAGCGCCTGGCAGATTTCCATGCGGCCCACAGCGACGCTGCCAAGCAATCACTGGCCGCACTGCAAGAAGCTGTGATTCGTGACGAGAATGTCTTTGCTCAGTTGATGCAAGCCGTCAGAGTGTGCTCACTCGGTCAGATTACCGATGCGCTTTTCGAGGTGGGTGGACAGTACCGGCGCAGCATGTGATTCGGCGGCGATGAATGTCTCCCACTGAATCAGCGCTGGCCGATACCATCGCCGCGATTAACATCGCGGCTTATACCAAAACCCGCAATCATCTCGATGGCAAGGTCACGCGACTCTCGCCGTATCTGACGCATGGGTTCATCTCGATACCCGAGCTGTTCAAGCAACTACCCAAGCTGACGCTTGAAGACAAGCTCGCTTTCGAGTTTGGCTGGCGTGAATTTTTTCATCATGTCTGGCACCGCGCTGGCGATGCGATTTTTAGCGACATGCGCACGCCTTTACCCGGCATTCAGTACGGCGACACACTGCCCGACGATATCCGCGAAGGCCGCACCGGACTGCCCGTGATCGATCGCGCAGTACATACGCTCTATCAGACAGGTTATTTGCATAACCATGCGCGCATGTGGCTCGCTAGTTACACGGTTCATCTGCGCAAAGTACATTGGCGTGTTGCTGCCGATTGGATGTACGGTCATCTGCTGGATGGCGATCTGGCATCGAATCATTTGTCTTGGCAGTGGATTGCAGCGACCTTCAGCAGCAAGCCGTATTTATTCAATGCAGAGAACGTCGCTAAGCATGCTGCCCAGGCTTGGCATTGCCCACGCAGCGTGATCGATACAACGTATGAAGCTCTGGAAACGATTGCGCGCAGCCAGACAACCGTGGGCATACATCCATCCTTGTTGGGCATCAGCGAGCCGGCACTCAGCGTTATGCCTGATAGCCTGAGCGCTGACAAAAACGTTCTGACTCAGGCTCGTCGGGTGCAAGTGGTGCATCCCTGGATGCTCGCAGACGCTGAATTCGATGGACTGCGACTAGGCATCATTCATCGCCCGTTTCATCAGCGCTTCCCGTGGTCGCAACAGCGTTGGGATTTCGTCATGCAGCGCATGCAGGCCGTCACCGACCATATCTTCGTCGGTGATCTCACAGAACTCAGTACAATGTTCACCAACGCTGCTGACATTAACTCGGTGGCCACATTTAATCCTGGTTATCGCGAATTACTGCCTGTGCTTTGCTCTGACTTGCAAGACTCACCACGCCGGTTTCCTGATCCCGAAACGGCCTGCCGTTCGTTTTCGGCTTTCTGGAGCCATTGCACCGCCGCTTCTACTGACGCGCCCCGGCGCACCTGGCATCGATGACATCACCCGGCATTGCCGTCGTCTGGTTCAAACGTGATCTGCGGGTTTTCGATCATGTACCGCTGTTCGAAGCCAGTCGTCACTCAGCCGTACTGCCCTTGTACGTGTATGAGCCAGAACTCCTCCGTGCGCCAGATTGCGCTACTCAGCATGTCGCTTTCATCAATGAATGCCTAGAAGATCTGGAACAGGCCCTCGTCGGTCGCGGCACCTCGTTGTTGATTCTTCATGGTGAGATCACCTCCGCTTTGCAGCGCATCCATGAGCAGTTTGGTCATTTCACGCTCTACTCGCATGAAGAAACCGGTAACGCGATCAGCTATGCACGCGATCGCCGCGTAGCAGACTGGTGTCAATCACAAGGCCTTCGCTGGAAAGAATACCCATCCAATGGCGTAGTACGGCGACTGGTGTCGCGCGACGATTGGGCCAGCCAATGGATGCAGCGCATGCGCGCGCCGGTACTCAACGCACCTGACTTTCTGCGTTCGACCGGTAAGACGCTATCGCCCTCCGGAATCATGACGCCACGCCAACTGGGACTGGATGGTCCGGACAAACCGCTGCGACAACGTGGCGGCCGGCGTGTGGCTTCGAAGCAGGTGAAAGAATTTTTCAGTCAGCATCTCGCCGACTATCGCTATGCGATGTCCAGTCCGCTGACCGCTGAAACTGCCTGTTCGCGTCTGTCGCCGTATCTGGCGTATGGCGTATTGTCGGTACGTGAACTGATGCACAAGATCTGGAAAACGCGCGAACAACTCCAGGCGCTTCCGGAAACAGTACGACCTTCGGGTACGCTGGCCAGCCTGAAATCTTTCGAAAGCCGCTTGCACTGGCATTGTCACTTCATTCAAAAGCTCGAATCCGAACCGGATATAGAGATGCGCAACGTGCATCGCGGATTTGACGGACTACGTGAGCCGCATTTCAATCAAGACTATTTCGAACGCTGGTGCGCGGGCGAAACCGGCTTTCCGCTGATTGATGCCTGCATGAAAATGCTGGCGCAGACGGGTTGGATCAACTTTCGCATGCGCGCCATGCTGATCAGTTTTTCCAGTTATCAGCTTTGGAATCACTGGCGTGAACCAGCATTGCATCTGGCACGCGAATTTCTAGACTACGAACCCGGCATCCACTATTCGCAGATCCAAATGCAATCGGGCGTTACTGGCATTAACACGCTGCGTATCTACAATCCCGTCAAGCAGGCGCAAGACCAGGACCCGAAAGGTGTTTTTGTACGACGCTGGCTGCCCGAGCTCAAACGCGTGCCGGACGAGTTCATCTTTGAACCCGCCACCATGCCTCTGGACCTGCAAAAGGAACTGAAATTCCTGATCGGTCCTGACTACCCAGAACCCATCGTTGATCACCTGACCAGCGCGAAACTGGCGCGCGAACTACTGTGGTCCATGCGTCGTGATCCGCAGATGCGCGCAGAAGCGCGTCAGGTCTTCGTCAAACACGGCAGCCGCAATCCTATGCGCGAGGGCCGCTCGCGCTCCTCTGCCAAATCATCTGCAGACAAGTCAGCGGAACCCCAACCTCAATTGCCGCTGGCACTGGATTAAGCGATGTTCCTCGGCATACTCAGTGCGGGTACTGCATTTACCTTGTGGGGAATTTTTCCGCTGTATCTCAAGCTACTCAAAAGCGTACCCTCGCTCGAAATACTGTCGCATCGGGTCATGTGGTCAGCCATTTTTCTCGGCTTGATTCTTGCGTCACGACGTCAATGGGATTGGGTGCAGAGCATACGCGCACGACCGCGCATCGCATTTGCGTTTGTCACGAGTGCGGCCATGCTGGGCGCGAACTGGGTGATCTACATCTGGGCAGTGAATGCGGATCGTATTGTCGACGCCAGCCTCGGCTATTTCATCGCGCCCTTATTCAATGTGCTCTTTGGCGTACTACTCGGCGAGCGACTGAAACCCCTCCAGTGGACAGCGATTGCGCTGGCCGGTGGTGGCGTCGCTTGGCTCACACTCAGCACCGGTGAATTGCCCTGGATAGGCTTGGTACTGGCGGTCACCTTCAGCCTGTACGGTCTGATACGCAAAACCGCCGCGCTGGGCGCGCTGGAAGGTCTGAGCGTAGAGACATTGGTGATGCTGCCCTTGGCGGCGCTTTTTCTTCTGCTGCCCGACAGCGGTTCTTCACATGCCTTTGCCAGTGGCAGTGTGTCTTTGATGCTCATGCTCGTGGCTGCCGGGCCGGTCACAGCCGTACCCCTGCTCTTGTTTGCTTTCGGTGCGCGCCGCATTCCATTGTCAGTCGTGGGCCTCTTGCAATATATCGGCCCGAGTATCCAGATGATGCTGGGGGTGTGGCTGTATCACGAGGCTTTCGGCATCAACCGGCAGATAGGCTTTGCGCTGATCTGGACCGCGCTGGCTTTGTATTCGGTCGAAGCGCTGTGGCGGGCATGGCGTCCGGCAGCGGCCAATCCCTCCGCCGACTAAGGCGCTCCGTTCAGCGCTTAGTCCCGCGGTGACGGCCTCAGCCAAAGCGCTCGCCGTTCATTGAATGCCATCCCATTCGTAAGTAAGCACCAATAAATCACTGCGCGTGCTGTACCGGCTTGCTGGCTTACGTTATCCTCGCGCTTTGCCGATGACCGGCTTTTCAGATCAATTTTCCCTTCGTTCCCCATGGCCAATTACGTTTACACAATGAACCGCGTGGGCAAGATCGTCCCGCCCAAGCGCCAAATTCTCAAAGATATTTCCCTGTCCTTTTTCCCCGGCGCCAAGATCGGCGTACTGGGCCTGAATGGCTCGGGCAAATCAACGCTGCTCAAAATCATGGCCGGTATCGACAAGGATATTGAGGGCGAAGCCATCCCCATGCCGAACCTGAAGATCGGTTATTTGCCGCAGGAACCGCAGCTGGACCCAACCATGACCGTGCGTCAGGAAGTCGAAAGCGGACTGGGTGAAGCCTTCGAGGCGCGCGCCAAGCTTGATGCGGTCTACGCCGCCTACGCTGAAGAAAATGCCGACTTCGATGCGCTGGCCACCGAGCAGGCGCGGCTTGAAGCGATCATCGCGGCTAGCGATGGTGGCAATCTGGATCTGCAACTTGAAGTCGCCGCCGATGCGCTGCGCCTCCCGCCCTGGGACGCCAGCATTGCGGTGCTGTCCGGTGGCGAGAAGCGGCGCGTGGCCTTGTGCAAACTTCTGCTGTCCAAGCCTGACATGCTGCTGCTCGATGAGCCCACCAACCACCTTGATGCCGAATCCGTCGACTGGTTGGAGCAATTCCTGCAGCGCTTTCCCGGCACCGTGGTCGGCATTACGCACGATCGCTACTTCCTAGACAACGCCGCCGAGTGGATACTCGAACTCGACCGTGGTCACGGTATTCCATGGAAAGGCAATTACAGCTCATGGCTGGAACAAAAGCAGGACAGACTCAAGCAAGAAGAAGCCTCTGAATCAGCACGCCAGAAAGCGCTGCAAAAAGAATTGGAATGGGTGCGCCAGAATCCGAAAGGTCGGCAAGCCAAAAGCAAGGCGCGTATCGCTCGCTTCAATGAAATGTCTGAACACGAATACCAGAAGCGCAATGAAAAACAGGAAATTTTCA
>CANKWG010000110.1 GCA_947487325.1 Oxalobacteraceae bacterium
AACGTACTGCGGCCTGTGAATTCGTCGCAGCTTGCGTGTAATACATCAGCGCAAAACGTCGTCCTCGCGCCGACAGGCGCTGCATCAGTTCCGACAACTGCTCCGTCGCGACCAGAGCGAGTGGTGTGTTTGGCGCATAGTGCGCCTCCAGACTGCCGGATACACGTGGCGCTGCGCGATCCGGCATTGCCGGCATATCACCCAATACTTCAGCGATCTGCGCGGCACTGATGCGGCCGGGTCGCAGTAACACCGCGCCATGCGTCGGCAGTCGAGAGAGATCGATGATGGTGGATTCAATACCGACCTCGCTCTGCCCGCCATCGAGCACACAAGCGAGCGGACTGTTACTACTCACACCGGACGCACTGGGCGTACTGGGCGCACCAAACTCATCGATCACATGCTGCGCCATGGTCGGACTCACATGACCGAAACGATTGGCTGAGGGACCTGCGATACCACCCTGCCCATGTTTGAAGGCGGCGAGTAGTGCCTGCGCTACCGGATGCGATGGACAACGCAAGCCTATCGAATCCTGTCCGCCTGCCACCAATGCAGGTACCTGTGGAGCACGCGGAAGAATCAGCGTCAGCGGACCCGGCCAGAAGGCATCGATCAGTTGCCGTGCCCGCAAAGGCACTTCACGCGCCCAGTGTTGAAGATCAGCGTTGCGAGCAACATGCACAATCAGTGGATGATCGGCCGGCCGACCTTTCGCTGCAAAAATCGCACGCACTGCATCGGGATTTTCTGCATCAGCGCCGAGTCCATACACGGTCTCGGTGGGAAATGCGACCAGCTTGCCCTCTTCCAGCAACGCTGCAGCCGCACGTATGCGTTCTGAAATGTGTTCTGAATCAGGATGCAGATCAGAGTAAAGATCAGGATTCATGAAAGACGAATCAGATCGGCAGGCCAAGCAGCTTGCAGGCAGCTTGTAAACTCGCTTGCGCTTGCGCGAGTGTGGGCGCAACAAAACTTACATGACCCATTTTGCGTCCGGGGCGTGGATCATCCTTGCCATACAAATGCAAATTAGCGCCGGGCAGAGCTAGCAACTGATCCCATGCAGGTTCGAGTGCAGTGCTACTGCCATTGGAAAACCACAGATCCCCCAAGATATTGAGCATCACCACGGGCGAGTGTTGACGCGAATCACCCAAGGGTAGTCGTGCCATCGCACGCACTTGCTGCGCAAACTGACTGGTGATGCAGGCATCAATCGTGTAATGCCCACTGTTATGTGGCCGAGGTGCCATTTCATTCACCACCAGCGTGCCATCCTTTAGTACAAAAAATTCAATGCAAAGTACGCCCACATAATTCAAGCGCCCGATGATTTCCAATGCCGCTGCTTGCGCGCGTGCCGCGCAATCTGCTGTCACATTCGGACCGGGCACGGTGGTGGTAAACAGAATGCCATCGCGATGCACGTTTTCTGCAATCGGATACACCACCGCCTCACCATCAGCGCCCCGCGCAGCAAGTACCGAAATCTCATACGCCAAGGGCAGCATCTTTTCCAACACGCAGACTACGCCATGCAGATTCTCGAACGCTGCTTTTGCTTCGCTATGCGAATTGACTCTGACCTGACCCTTGCCGTCATAACCCAGACGCGCTGTTTTCAATATACCGGGGAAGAGCGACGCATCAATGCTATCGATATCAGCCAGAGAAGCAATCGCATGATGCGGTGCCGGCATGACGCCTGATTTTTGTGCACAATCAGTAAAGAATTTTTTTTCAATTAGTCGGTCCTGAGCCACCGACACACAATCCGCACTCGGCGCGACGAAGCTATGGCCCCCTAATGCAGCAAGACTTTGTGCAGGGACGTTTTCAAATTCCGTCGTCACCGCGACACACTGCTCGCCCAACTCGGCAAGCGCTGCGGCATCGGTATAGCTGGCGCACAGCAAATGATCGGCTGCATGACCGGCCGGGCAATCGCTCGCAGGTTCCAGCACGGCGACTTTGTAGCCCATCGCCTGTGCCGCATGCGCAAACATACGACCCAGCTGACCACCGCCCATCACACCCAGCCAGGTTGCAGGTGAAGCTTGCGGTTTGAAGGAAGTCGCAGAAGAAGTAACTTTGTTCATTCAGGCAGTTTCATGGCCATGGCGGCCTCGGTTTGCTGCGCGCGGAAATGCAGCAGTTTTTCTGCAAGCGAGGCATCATCGGCTGCCAGCATCGCAACGGCTGCAAGTGCCGCATTTGCCGCACCCGCTTCACCAATCGCAAAAGTCGCTACCGGTATGCCTTTGGGCATTTGCACAATGGAGAGCAGCGAATCTTCACCGCGCAGATATTTGGAAGGCACCGGTACACCAAGCACAGGCACGATGGTTTGCGACGCGATCATGCCGGGCAAATGCGCCGCACCACCGGCACCGGCGATGATGGCGCGCAGTCCGCGATCGCGTGCTGCCTTTGCATAGTCGAACATCTGGTCGGGCATACGGTGCGCGGACAGCACTTGGGCTTCATGCGCGACACCAAATTCTTTCAATATGGCCACCGCATGCTGCATCACATCCCAGTCGGATGAAGAACCCATCACCACACCCACCAGCGGCTTGTTTGCTGTGCTCATATCAATCCTTCAGGTGATGACCGGTGAGACGGTACAAAGCCTCACGGTACTTCGCACCGGTGTTTTCAATAACGTCCGCAGGCAGCGCTGGCGCTGGCGCTGTCTTGTTCCAGTCTTTCAGTGTCTCGAGATAATCACGCACAAATTGCTTGTCGAACGACGGCGGCGATCCTCCCGGCGCATACGAATCGGCTGGCCAGAAACGCGATGAATCTGCGGTGAGTACTTCATCCATCAGATGTAACACGCCATTTTCATCGAGACCAAATTCGAATTTTGTATCTGCAATGATGATGCCCCGCGTCGCTGCATAATCAGCCGCAGTCTGATAGAGCTGTATGCTGATCTCGCGCATATGTGCAGCCAGCACGGGGCCGATGCGCTTTTCCATCTCTTCAAAGCTGATGTTCTCGTCGTGCTCACCGATATCCGCCTTGGCCGCCGGCGTGAACAAGGGCTCGGGAAGTTTGGCAGCCATCTGCAGACCAGCGGGTAGCGGGATGCCGCACACGGCGCCGGTCGCCTGATAATCTTTCCAACCTGATCCGATCAAATAGCCGCGCACGACGGCCTCCACCAAAATAGGTTTCAGACGCTTGGCCACGACGGCGCGTCCGTGCACCTGCTCTGCCTCATCAGCAGACACCACCGATTCCGGTGCAATGCCTGTCAAATGATTGGGCACGACATGCGCGAGTTTGTCGAACCAGAAATCCGACATTTGATTCAGCACCCTGCCTTTGGCGGGAATGGGCTCATTCATCACCACATCGAATGCCGACAGACGATCGGATGTGACGATCAAAATTTTGTCATCGCCGACAGCGTAGTTATCGCGGACTTTGCCACGACCTAGTAGCGGTAGTGAGGTGATGGTGGATTGGTAGAGACTGTTCATTGTTTATTTTTGGGTGGTGCTTTTAAGGCGTCTTATCAAGGCGCTCATGTTATTCACTAAAATTGGCGCTGCTTGTTCACAACGAAAGACACTGGATCCCGGCTTTCGCCGGGATGACGTTCGGGGGGCTACTAACCTCACAAGTGTGACTTTAGAAGAACTGTCGACCACAGAAGCATGGCATTCGAAGCACCACTCGCCTCAGACATACGAGCATCGAAAAACTGCTAACCTCAAAACCGTCATCCCGGCGAAAGCCGGGATCCAGTGTCTTTCGTAACGAACTGCAGCGATCAGTTAACCACCTGCGACAACTCGCCCTTCTTGTACTTCTCCGCCATTTTCTCCAGCGACAATGTCTTAATCTTCCCTGCCTGACCTTCGCAACCAAACGACAGATAACGCGCCTTCACGATCTTCATCGCCGCTTCACGCGCCGGCTTCCGATAATCGCGCGGGTCGAATTTCGATGGATTCTCAAACAGGTAGCGACGCACCGCCGCAGTCATGGCCAGACGGATGTCGGTGTCAATATTGATCTTGCGAACACCATGACGAATACCTTCCTGAATTTCTTCGACTGGCACGCCGTAGGTTTCCTTCATGTCGCCACCAAATTCACGTATCTCGGCCAGCAATTCCTGCGGCACGCTCGACGAGCCATGCATGACCAGATGGGTGTTCGGAATACGTGCGTGAATTTCCTTGATGCGATCAATCGCCAGAATATCGCCGGTGGGTTTGCGCGAAAACTTGTAAGCGCCGTGGCTTGTACCAATCGCAATGGCTAACGCATCGCACTGGGTCTGACGTACAAAGTCAGCCGCCTGACTCGCATCAGTCAGCAATTGCTCACGGGTCATCGTGCCTTCAGCGCCATGACCATCTTCCTTGTCGCCCTTCATAGTTTCCAGCGAACCCAGCACGCCGAGTTCGGCCTCAACCGTCACACCGATCGCATGCGAAAAATCCACTACGCGGCGCGATACTTCCACGTTGTATTCATAGCTAGCCACCGACTTGCCATCTTCTTCCAACGAGCCATCCATCATTACCGATGAAAAACCCGAACGTATCGCCGCCATGCACACCGCCGGCGACTGACCGTGATCCTGATGCATAACGATAGGAATATGCGGATAGGCCTCCACCGCTGCAGAGATCAGATGACGCAAAAAAGCTTCACCTGCATATTTGCGCGCACCAGCCGAGGCTTGCATGATTACGGGTGCGCCAACTTCATCGGCCGCTGCCATGATCGCCGACACTTGTTCAAGATTGTTGACATTAAACGCTGGTAAACCATAAGCATTTTCTGCAGCATGGTCGAGCAGCTGGCGCATTGAAACGAGAGGCATGTTCAGAATCTCCGGAAATAAAAACTATCGTTCACCAATCTTCGTGATTTTCAGGGCATTGGTACCACCGACCTGCCCCATGGGTTCGCCCCAGGTCACGACGATCATGTCATCTTTAGCGGCTAACTTTTTGGCAACCAGCAAGGTCTCCACATCAGCCAGTACTTTTTCGCGATCTGCGGAAGAAGTCTTCAGTTGCAACGTATGGACGTTGCGATAGAGCGCGAGCTTGCGCTGCGTAGCCAGACTCGGTGTCATCGCATAAATCGGCATACCGATATTGTGGCGACTCATCCACAAGGGTGTCGAGCCGGACTCGGTCAGCGCCACAATCGCGGCGGCCTGCAAGTGATACGCCGTAAACAAAGCACCATACGCAATCGATTGATCGATGCGAGTGAAGGTCACGTTCAGAAAATCTGCATCCAGTGACAAAAGCTCTGACTTCTCGGCCTCGGCACACACGGCCACCATGGTCTCCACGGTTTCTACCGGATATTTACCCGCCGCCGTTTCCGCCGAGGTCATCACGGCATCCGTGCCATCAAGCACCGCATTCGCGACGTCGGAGACTTCTGCACGCGTCGGTATTGCATTCTGAATCATCGATTCCATCATCTGCGTTGCAGTAATCACCAGTTTGTTACTGGCACGCGCCATGCGAATCATGCGTTTTTGCAGCGCAGGTACGGCAGCATTACCCACCTCCACTGCGAGATCACCGCGCGCGACCATGATGCCGTCAGAGGCATCGAGGATTTCCTGCAAGCGCGGAATCGCTTCGGCTCGCTCAATCTTCGCAATCATCTGCGGTTTACGGCCATACGACTCACCGGCAATATTGGCCAACTGACGCGCCATCTCCATGTCAGTGGCATTTTTGGGAAACGACACCGCGACGAAATCAGCACCGAGACGCATCGCGGTCTTGATGTCTTCCATGTCTTTCGCCGTCAGTGCAGGTGCGGACAAACCGCCGCCCTGACGGTTGATGCCTTTGTTATTGGACAGCTCGCCACCAATCTTCACGGTAGTATGGATTTCGCTACCCTTCACGTGGGTCACGACCAGCACAATCAAACCATCGTTGAGCAGCAGCACATCGTCGGGCTTGAGGTCATTCGGTAATTCTTTGTAGTCGAGACCAGCGCGATGTTGATCACCCATTTCGCACTGCGCATCCAGAATGAATTTTTCGCCTTTGACGAGCTCGATCTTGCCGTCTTTGAATTTGCCGACACGGATTTTCGGTCCCTGCAAATCTGCCATGATGGCAATCTCGCGACCGCAAGCAGCAGCGGCATCGCGCACCATCTGCGCCCGCGCGACATGATCTTCTGCGGTGCCATGCGAAAAATTGAGTCGCACCACATCCACACCCGCTTCGATCATGCGCTTGAGAATGTCTGGGGTGTTTGAAGCAGGACCGATAGTGGCAACGATCTTGGTGGCACGAGTTTTCATCAGGGGCTCTTTATTGTGCGCGCTGCTCGAGTATTTCGACGGCTGGGAGTACCTTACCCTCGAGGAATTCGAGGAAAGCCCCACCACCGGTAGAGATATAACCGACCTTGTCGGCAATATCGTATTTGGCAATCGCTGCCAGCGTGTCACCACCGCCCGCAATCGAAAAACCACTGGAACGCGCAATCGCCATCGCCAATGTTTCGGTGCCGTGACCGAATTGATCGAATTCGAATACGCCCACCGGACCATTCCAAACGATGGTGCCAGCGTCCAGCAGTTGCGCCGCGAGTACTTCGGCAGTCTTGGGACCGATATCCAGAATCATGTCATCGGCTGCGACTTCGTTGACCGACTTTACTGTTGCAACTGCAGTCGGCGAAAACTCTTTCGCGCACACCACATCCGTAGGAATAGGCACTGTCGCACCGCGCGCGGCCATGATGTCGATGATGGCTTTAGCTTCTCCGACCAGATCGGGTTCGGCGAGCGATTTACCGATAGGCAGACCGGCCGCGAGCATGAAGGTGTTGGCGATACCACCGCCGACAATCAGTCGGTCGACTTTGGCAGCCAGTGATTTGAGAATGGTGAGCTTGGTCGATACCTTGGAGCCAGCTACGATCGCGGCGAGCGGCTTGGCCGGTTGGCCCAGCGCTTTGCCCAGCGCATCGAGCTCAGCAGCCAGCAAAGGACCAGCGCAAGCGATAGGCGCAAACTTTGCAATGCCATGGGTGGTGGCTTCTGCCCGGTGCGCGGTGCCAAACGCATCATTGACATACACATCGCATAGCGCCGCCATTTTTTTAGCGAGCTCGTCGCTGTTTTTCTTCTCGCCGATATTGACGCGGCAGTTCTCCAGCATCACGACCTCACCGGGCGCCACCGATACGCCATCCACCCAATCTTGTTTCAGCGCAACGGGCTTGCCCAGCAATTCGGACAGACGCTGGGCCACGGGTGCCAGTGTGTCCTCAGCTTTGAGCTCCCCCTCAGTCGGGCGGCCGAGATGCGAAGTCACCATGACAGCGGCGCCCGCTTTGAGTGCGGCCTGTATCGCAGGGACGGATGCACGTATCCGAGTGTCCTCGGTGATATGCCCTGCATCATCCTGAGGCACGTTCATATCGGCACGAATAAAAACGCGTTTTCCCTGGAGTTTGTTATGTTCGACGAGATCACTAAGTCGGTTGAATCGCATG
>CANKWG010000111.1 GCA_947487325.1 Oxalobacteraceae bacterium
CACCGGGATTCAGAATGCGAAACTCGTCCATGACAATCGCATTTTCGAGTGAACCGCCACGCGCCAGACCCATGCCGCGCAGGGTTTCCACGTCTTGCATAAAACCAAAGGTGCGCGCCCTTGCGATCTCTTCGATATACGACTCGAGACTCAGATCGACTTCTGCCGTTTGGCCAGAACCATCAATGGCAGGATGATTGAACTCGATGAAGAATTTCAGCTGGAAACCATGGTGAGGCTCGAGCCGCGCCCACTTTTCCTGCTTGCCCTGGCCTTCGCGTACCTCAACGGGTTTCAGCACACGCACGAATTTTTTTGCTGCTTCCTGCTCGGTACTACCCGCCTGCTGCAACAAAAATACAAACGAAGCCGCAGAACCATCCATGATCGGAATTTCTTCCGCAGTGACATCCACGATCAGATTATCGATCCCCAGACCTGCGCACGCTGACATCAGATGCTCGACCGTCGATACACGCACACCGTCTTTCTCCAGCACAGATGCCATACGCGTGTCGCCAATACTCATCGCATTGGCTGGCAAGCTGACGGGTGGTGTGATGTCGACGCGACGAAACACGATCCCTGAATTGACTGGCGCCGGACGCATCGTGAGTTCGACGCGGGTGCCGCAATGCAGGCCGACACCCGTGGTCTTGACAGTGTCTCTTAGCGTTCTCTGTCGTATCATTTTTTTGAAGCTAAGTTGCGATCAGTATTTCAAATCACAGATGCGCGAGCATGGTTTCGACGTTTGATACTTCAAACTTGCCGGGCGCTTCCACGTGCAGTTGTGACACGACACCATCCTTGACGAGCATCGAATAACGCTGCGAGCGTGTGCCCATGCCGTAGGCACTGAAGTCGGCCGACAAGCCAAGCGCCTTGCTGAAATCAGCATTGCCATCGGCCATCATACGCACAACACCGGTGGCTTTGAGCTCACGCCCCCAAGCGCCCATCACGCATGCATCGTTAACCGAGATGCACCAGATTTCATCCACACCCTTGGCTGCGAGTTCTTTCGCGTGCTGCACATAGCCGGGTACGTGCTGAGCAGAGCAGGTCGGTGTGTAAGCGCCGGGCAAGCCGAAGACCGCAATGGTCTTGCCCTTGACGAGATCAGACACATTGAACGTGTTCGGTCCGAGCGAGCAACCTTCGGTTTCTGTTTCGATGAACTCGGCGAGTTTGCCTTCAGGGAGATGGTCTCCGGTTTTGATGGTCATGGGATGGTCCTATGGGTTGAGAAATCAGAGGGAACAAAAAAGAAGAATTGCGGCGCTGCCGCAATTCTCCCGTAGTATGCCCCGAGCGACGATTTTCTGCAGACTCAGTCAGCCTGCCGGCGCAAAAACGCCGGAATGTCATACGTCTCGGTGCCATTACGTTCCATAGCCCGCACCGTTTCAGACGCGGACTCGCGGCGCCATACCGCCGGTGTACGTATCGGCTCGGCGGGCGGTGTGCTGGTACTGAACGCATCGGCTGGTGCTGCACCACCATACGTACCCGTACGTGCGGCCTGCACCGGCGTGGATACCAACACGGGCTTGCGTCTGCCCAAACCAGTTGCCACGACGGTAACGCGAATTTCATCGCCCATGCTGTCGTCATAAGCAATACCCTGCGCAATCGATGCATCTTCTGCAGCGAACGCACGCACGGTGGCCATGACTTCGCGAATCTCTTTACCCTTGAGCGACTTGCTGCCAGTAACGTTCACCAGCACGCCACGGGCACCGGACAGATCGATACCATCGAGCAGTGGCGATGCAATCGCCTGCTCTGCCGCGATACGCGCGCGATCCAGTCCCGAGGCAACGGCCGTACCCATCATCGCCTTGCCCTGCTCGGCCATGATGGTCTTGACGTCATTGAAGTCGACGTTGATATGGCCGGGAACATTGATGATCTCGGCAATCCCCGCAACGGCATTATTGAGCACGTCGTCCGCATGCTGAAGCCAATCCATCATGCTGTCGTCTTCGTAGATCTCTTCGAGTTTCTCATTGAGGATCACGATGAGCGAATCAACATGCTTGCTGAGTTCTTCCAGACCTTCATCGGCGATCTTCATGCACTTCTGACCTTCGTAGGTGAAGGGCTTGGACACCACAGCCACGGTCAGCGCACCCAGTTCCTTCGCCACTTCGGCGACCACCGGTGCTGCGCCGGTACCCGTACCGCCGCCCATGCCGGCTGCGATGAATACCATGTGCGCACCACGCAGCGCATCTTCGATACGGCTGCGAGTTTCTTCGGCCAGTTGACGGCCGAGGGCGGGCTGCATACCGGCACCCAGACCAGACTCGCCGATCTGAATGACGTTATGGGCTTTAGAGAGCGACAATGCCTGCGCATCAGTGTTGGCGACGATAAATTCAACGCCCGCCACACCTTTGTTGATCATGTGCTGAACGGCATTGCCGCCAGCACCACCGACACCAACCACTTTGATGATCGTGCCTTTCGTCGTTTCCAGCATATCGATTTCCATGATGACTCCCTTTGTGGTGCAGTTTCTAGTCGTTAACCGCCACATGGCGTGACGGCTAGCAACTAACAACTGCGTGGTTAAACAAACACTTAATGACTGGTTTTTCTACTGCTTTTACTGCCTGGTAAAACTGTTTTCTTCTCGATGCTAATAACAACTCATTTACTTTTTTTTCAAATTCTGATGACGCACAACGAACGACACTGGATCCCGGCTTTCGCCGGGAGCGAGTGGGGAATTCGGGTCGCATGCGACCCGCCCACGCAGCAGTCATCACATGCAGGTGATGACGATTTTGAAGTCGACAGCATCTTCAGACATCGCACTAGTTTTATTCCACCAGCTTTTGAAACGTCATCCCGGCGAAAGCCGGGATCCAGCGTCTTTGCTCAACAAACGGCGCATAAGCTTCATGTACCCAACCTCAAAAATTCCCCATAAACCATTCCTTCATTCTTTCCCACAGGGCCTTCGCTGATCCACCATGACGCGTAACCACCTGACCGCGCAGATACTGACGCTTGGCTTCCATCAGCAAGCCCAGCACGGTTGCGTAGCGCGGACTGCGCACTACATCGGTAAGCTGACCGTGGTAATCCGGCTCACCCACACGCGCAGCTTTGAGGAAGATATCTTCCGCGAGCTCACACATGCCCGGCATAAGCGCACTGCCACCGGTGATGACGATGCCGGACGAAAGCACTTCCTCGAAACCGGATTCACGCACTACCTGATGCACGAGCGAGAACAATTCTTCGACGCGTGGCTCGATCACGGCGGCCAGTGCTTGACGTGACAAGGCGCGCGGACCGCGATCGCCGAGACCGGGTACATCAAAGGTCTCGCCCGGATCTGCCAGCACCTGCTTGGCGACGCCGTAAAGCACCTTGATTTCTTCAGCCTCTGCCGTGGGTGTACGCAAAGCCATCGCAATGTCGTTGGTGATCTGATCACCACCAATCGGCAGCACCGTAGTGTGACGAATCGCGCCCTCAGTAAAAATCGCTACATCAGTCGTGCCACCACCGATATCGACTAGCACCACACCCAATTCTTTTTCATCGGCAGTCAACACTGCATCAGCTGATGCACGGCCCTGCAAAATCCAGTCAGTGACTTCGAGTCCACAGCGACGCACGCACTTGATTACGTTCTGTACCGCCGACACTGCACCGGTGACGATATGAACCTTCACCTCAAGCCGCACGCCGCTCATGCCAATAGGCTCGCGCACGTCTTCCTGATTGTCGACAATGAATTCCTGCGGAATCGTGTGCAGTAATTGTTGATCCGTAGGGATATTCACTGCGCGCGCGGTTTCGATTACGCGCGCCACATCGGCAGCAGTGACTTCCTTATCTTTGATCGCAACCATGCCGCGCGAATTGAAGCTACGGATGTGGCTGCCGGCGATACCGATCCAAACATTGCGTATCTGACAGTCGGCCATCAGCTCGGCTTCTTCGAGTGCGCGCTGTATGGACTCGACAGTGGACTCAATATTGACCACCACGCCTTTTTTCAGGCCTTTGGATTCATGCTGCCCAAGGCCGATGACCTCATGGCGGCCATCCGGCAGCACCTCGGCAACGACCGCCACCACTTTCGTTGTGCCGATGTCGAGACCTACGATCAGGTTTTTTGCGTCTTTCGTCATAGATTTTCCGGCTTTTTATGTGTTGTCTCGTTCGTATTCATGCACTTGCTTGTTCGTCTTGGTATTGCCTTGATATCGCCTTAACATCGCCTTAACATCGCCTTAACATCGCCTTGGTATCGGCTTGATATCGCATTACTCTTTCGTCTTGCTGCTGACCGCTGATACGTGAACCCATCATGTCGCACTCTCTGCATCGGTGACTGGCACTGCCACCGGTACGCTCTGTCCTCGCCGTCGCAAAGCGAGGCCATTGGGGTAGCGCAGATCGACGCTGCCGATCTGTCCTGCCATCGCCACCGACAGCTGCGGATACACGCTGACAAAACGATCAATGCGCGCTTTGAGCACATCGCGCTCGGCGGCACGACCGAGATGCAACGTAATCCCATTGTCCAATCGCGCCGTCCATGCATAGCGCTGCGACAGCGACAACGATCGCGGCGTCAGGTGCAGTGGTGCTAGCCAGTTGCGCAAATCTGCCAGTCTCGCAGCGACCTCATGCGCACTGTCATCCGGCCCGGCTAGCTCGGGCAATTTGCCCCCCATCTCCGCTTCTGCTTCGGCTAGATTGGCGGTGAACACAAAACCATCGGCAGACAGCAACCTTCCTTCTTCCTCTCCCCAAGTGCCGAGTAACTTGTACTCTTCCACCGTCACGACCAGTTTGTTTGGCCACTCGCGTCGCACGGATGCACGCTGCACCCAGGGCACGGTTTCAAATGCAGCACGAATCGCCTGCAAATCAGCGGTAAAGAAATTGCCGCGTATGCGAGGCAAAGCTGCACTGCGTACCGTGACCGCATCGACATAACGTAGCGATACACCTTTTACGGCACGTACCTGCACCACACGGAAATCAAACATAGGTTGACGCGCCATCCACTTGTAGCCGCCATACAGCAGGCAGAGCATGAGCACACCGAGCATGGCTCGGGTGATCGTGTTCAATGTCCTGATGTCATTCCACATGTTGAGTCGTTTCCTTACCTTGTCTTTTCAAACTTTCCAGTCCGGCGAGGGCTGTAAATCCAGCGCCGCCATGCGCAAGAGTTCTACACACAATGCTTCATACGACATGCCCGCAGTCGCAGCCGACATGGGTACCAGCGAGTGACTGGTCATGCCGGGCGAGGTGTTGATTTCCAGCAGATAGGGCTGGTTATCCTTCGCATTCACCATCACATCAGCACGCGCCCAGCCGCGGCATCCCAGCGTGCGATAACTCTCAAGCACCAGCTGCTGTATTTGCTTTTCCTGCGCCGGCGGCAATTCGCTGGGGCACAGATATTTGGTCTCATCAGAAAAATATTTATTCTGATAGTCGTAATTCGCATCCGGCGCGACGATACGCACTACGGGCAGCGCACGCACGTTTTCACCAGCACCCAGCACTGGACACGTCAGCTCCATGCCACTGATAAACGCTTCTGCCATCACGGCCTTATCGAATTTCGCTGCCTGCGCGTACGCCTGCGGTAGTTCCTCGACCGTCGTGACTTTAGTGAGACCCAGCGTTGAACCTTCGTGAGCGGGCTTGACGATTAGGGGCAAACCGAGACGTTTTGCAATTGCATCCCAATCGCTATCTGCCGCGAGCATCACAAAGTCGGGCGTCGGCAAACCGTTGTGCAACCAGACGCGCTTGGTCATGGCCTTGTCCATTGCAATCGCCGAGGCCAGCACGCCCGGTCCGGTATAAGGAATACCGAGCTGCTCTAGCGCGCCCTGCAGCGTGCCGTCTTCACCATAACGGCCATGCAGCGCGATAAAGACTCGATCAAATTTTTCTGCGGCGAGTTCAGCCAGCGAGCGATGCGCAGGATCGAAGGGATGCGCGTCAATGCCTTGCGATTGCAGCGCCTTGAGCACACCCGCACCTGACATGAGTGAGATTTCCCGTTCGGCGGAACGACCGCCAAACAAGACACCCACCTTGCCGAACTCTTTGTTCAGTGATGCAGTCATGCCGACACCTGTGCCGTCAATTGTTGCAGCTGTGCGGGTACATTCGCAATCGAACCCGCGCCCATGGTCATCACGATGTCGCCGTCATTAGCCATCTTCAATAGCGTCTCGGCCATCTCGGCAATATCTTCAACAAACACCAACTCAGTCTTGCCAACCACACGCAGCGCATGCGCCAGCGAGCGACCATCTGCAGCGGGAATAGGTTGCTCACCCGCCGGATAAACATCGGCGAGTACCAGTACATCCACGCTGGAAAGCACTTTGACAAAATCTTCAAACAAGTCACGCGTGCGGGTATAGCGATGTGGCTGAAACGCCAGCACCAGTCGCTGACCGGGAAACGCGCCGCGCGCAGCAGCAATGGTTGCCGCAGTTTCTACCGGGTGATGGCCATAGTCATCTACCAATGAGAAACTGCCGCCAGAGGGCAGGGACAGCTTGCCGTATTTGGTAAAGCGTCGGCCGACACCGGTAAATTCCTGCAGTGCTTTTTGTATGTGCGCATCAGCGACTTCAAGTTCACGCGCAATCGCAATGGCTGCGCAAGCGTTCTGAACATTGTGCATACCTGGCTGATTGAGCCTTACCAAAAGCGGTGGATATTCTTTTTGCACGACGGTGAATTCCATATGGCCATTAACAGCGCGTGCATCGATGGCGCGGACATTGGCATCGGGATGGAAGCCATAAGTCATCACCATCTTGGAAATGAAGGGCATGATTTCGCGTACGTTCGCGTCATCGATACACAAGATAGCGACACCATAGAACGGCAGCCTCTGCGTAAATTCGATAAATGCCTGCTTCAGTTTGGCGAAACTGTGATCGTAGGTCTCCATATGATCGGAGTCGATATTGGTGATGACTTCGATCACCGGCGACAGATTCAGGAATGACGCATCTGATTCATCTGCCTCGGCGACGATGAAATCGCCCGCGCCAAGCTTTGCATTCGCGCCCACGCTGTTGAGTCGGCCACCGATCACAAAGGTGGGATCCAATCCACCTTCAGCCAGAATGCTAGCAACCAGACTGGTCGTCGTGGTTTTGCCATGCGTGCCAGCGATCGCAATGCCGCGCTTGAGTCGCATGAGTTCTGCGAGCATCACCGCACGCGGCACAATCGGCACGTGGCGTGCACGTGCGGCGAGCACTTCAGGATTGCTCGGCTGTACCGCAGTGGATGTAACGATCGCGTCTGCACCCTCCACGTTTTCAGGCGAATGGCCAATACGTATGCAAGCACCCAGCTCGGCCAAACGCCGACTCGCCGCATTG
>CANKWG010000112.1 GCA_947487325.1 Oxalobacteraceae bacterium
CCCAGCGCAACGTCCAGACCCAGCGAACCGGTGGAGACGACCTGAACTTCTTCCGTGACCGAGCCATCAAGGCGCATCACTGAGCCCTTGCCGAACTGTTTCTCGATTTGCGCGAGGGCTGCGCCAAGTGCCTTGGCCTTATCAGCGTTTGTGGCTTTTTTGTCGTCCATGAATGCTCTCTCAGTTCGGTGAATAGGTTTACCTGTTGCGATGTCTGGTGCGCCAGAAGCGTCAGACAGTACTGTATAAAAAAACAGTGGCTTAGGCAAGCCTAATTTAAAATCAATTTATTGCCAAAACGAAAACTTTGTCGAAATAAGCTTGCAGATGCTTTGTTGATAGCAACACCCAAAGCCAATAGACTTGTAACAAAATACCGGACAAGTACCGGACAAATACGGGCCAGCGATCTGAGCACGCAGACCGCGAACCATCACTATATAAAGAAAAACGCATGCGTATCCTGCTCGCCGAAGATGACAGTGTGCTGGCTGATGGCCTGACGCGCTCGTTGCGCCAGTCCGGCTACGTCACGGATTGCGTCAACACCGGACAAGCTGCCGACAACGCGCTCTCGACCCAGGATTTCGACTTGCTGATTCTCGATCTGGATTTGCCGCTGATGTCCGGGCTCGAGGTTTTGCGACGTCTGCGTACCCGCGAATCCCGAGTACCCGTGCTGATCCTGACCGCTGCAGATTCTGTGGAGCAGCGGGTCAAAGGTCTGGATTTGGGCGCAGATGACTATATGGCCAAACCCTTTGCGCTGTCCGAGCTGGAGGCTCGGGTGCGAGCGCTGACGCGGCGCGGGGCCGGTGGTGGTCCGACGGTGATCCGGCATGGCCCGCTGAGCTTTGATCAGGTCGGCCGAATCGCCTACATGAACGATCACATGATTGACCTCTCCGCGCGCGAACTGGGATTGCTGGAAGTGCTGCTCAAACGCAGCGGGCGACTGGTCTCGAAAGACCAACTGGTCGACCACCTGTGCGAGTGGGGCGAAGAAGTCAGCAACAACGCCATCGAAGTCTATGTGCATCGCCTGCGGAAAAAAATCGAAAGCGGTGGTATTCGTATTGCGACGGTACGAGGCCTTGGTTACTGCCTTGAGAAATTCGCCCCAGTGCACAATCCCGAAACCGGCGCTGCCTGACGGTGACCGTGGACTCCTCGCACAACCAACCAGAAAAAGTCGCTCCTGCGGATACCTCACGAGACACCGATAGTCAGCGCTCGTTATTCGGCGAAATCCTTGACTGGATGTTGATGCCCTTGCTGCTGATCTGGCCGGTCAGCATTGGGGTGACCTACCTGATCGCCAAATCAATTGCCAACGAACCTTTTGATCGCGCGCTGGAAGATCGCGTTACCGTGATTGCGCAGCAAGTCAAAGAAGTGGATGGCGAGGTGAGCGCCGAACTACCCTATTCCGCGCGCGACATTTTGCGCGCTGATGACATCGACAATGTCTATTTTCAGGTAAGAGGTGCGCAGCGCCAGATGGTCTCGGGTGACACCGATATTCCTCTGCCGGATGAAGAAGACAAACCCGTTCCCTGGTCAGTGATGCTGCGCGATACACAGATGCGCAACACAGAAGTACGCGTCGCTTATCTGTATGTGGATCTCCAGTCCATGCCTACGGCGCCCCAAAGCACTGAAGATCCGCGCTACGCATTGGTGCAAGTCGCAGAGACACTTGAAAAAAGGCATCAACTCGCTAACCAGATCATCAAGGGCGTTATCCTGCCCGAATTCATTATTCTGCCGATTGCACTCACCCTTTTGTGGTTCGCGCTCGTTCGCGGTCTTTCGCCACTGACTACGTTGCAGGACCATATACGCTCGCGACGATCAGATGACTTGTCGCCGATTGATTCACGGGCAGTGCCCGAAGAAATTTCACCGTTAGTAAACTCGCTCAATGACATGCTGGCGCGTCTGTCACAAAGTATTCATTCGCAAAAGCGATTCATCGCCGATGCAGCGCATCAGATGAAAACACCACTCGCCGGTATGCGAATGCAGTCGGAGCTGGCCATGCGGCAGTCGAGTCGCGAAGAAATTCAGCGCTCACTAGAGCAGCTATCAAAGAGCTCCGAATCTGCAACCCGTCTGGTCAACCAGTTACTCGCGCTGGCGCGCGCGGAAAATGATTCGCCGCAGACGACATCGCTACAGCGCACGGACTTGCGAGCATTGGTTCGCGATACGGTTCAGGATTGGTTTCAGTCGGCACTGGCACGACAGATCGATCTTGGCTTTGAAGAAGATGAAACCAATCTCGTCGTACAAGGCAATGCCACCATGCTGCGCGAAATGCTAAACAATCTGATTGACAATGCATTGCGCTACACACAACTCGGCGGACGCGTCACGGTGCGCGTCCGCGCTGATACAGAGCGGAAAAAAGTACTGCTGGAGGTCGAAGACAATGGTCCTGGTATTGCGACAGCCGAGCGTGGACATGTATTCGAACGTTTTTATCGTATTCTCGGCAGCGAAGTCGAAGGTAGCGGGCTAGGTTTGGCGATCGTGCGCGAAATCGCTCAGCGCCATGCGGCTGAGATTGATCTATTCAACAATCCGCGCTCGAATGACCCGCGCTTTCCGGGACTGCTAATTCGCATCGCTCTGCCAATATCACCCTCCGATCCGTTGAAGGAAAGTGTCCATTCATGATGGATTCATCCGACCACCTTCCTGCACACGCTATCCGCTTTTGGCAGCGCGTTAAAGCACTGACATTTTTTTTGCTGATGATCTGGCTGCTCGTGAGTTTCGGTTTTGCGTTTTACGCGCGCGAGCTCGCAGGCCTCTCCGTGTTTGGCTGGCCTCTGCCTTTTTATATGGCGGCACAGGGAACCACTCTGGTTTATCTAGCGCTGATTGGCATGTATGTGTTGGTTATGAAAAAACTTGATGCGCTGGCTGCCGTAGAGGCTGCGACTGAGACTACGACTGAGGCTGCACATGAAAACTGACAGCTTCACGCGGCGGCTGGTGCGCTACTTCAGTCTGTACACCGCGGGCTTTGGATTTTTACTGATATCGCTCGCCATTCTCGAGCATGAGGGCTTTCCTCGCTTCTGGCTCGGCTATTTGTTTTTATTTGCCACCATTGTGGTGTATGCCTTTATCGGCGTCTTCAGCAGAACCTCAGATGTCACCGAATACTACGTCGCGGGTCGACGGGTACCGGCGCTATTCAATGGTATGGCCACGGCAGCCGACTGGATTTCTGCCGCAAGCTTTATGGGTCTGGCCGGCGGCTTGTACTTGCAGGGCTTTGATGGTCTTGCCTATATCATGGGCTGGACGGGTGGCTATTGTCTGGTGGCGATGCTGATTGCGCCTTATCTGCGCAAATTTGGTCAGTACACCGTACCCGACTTTCTGTCTGCACGGTATTCGGGTAAGAGCGGCAGCCACACCATTCGTCTAATCGCCGTGCTTGCGACCGTGATCATTTCGTTTACCTACGTGGTTGCACAAATCTATGGGGTAGGACTGATCACTTCCCGCTTCACAGGCATTGATTTTTCGGTTGGCATTTTCCTCGGACTGGCCAGTATTCTTGTCTGTTCTTTTCTGGGCGGTATGCGCGCCATTACCTGGACCCAGATCGCGCAGTACATTATTATCCTGATCGCTTTCATGATCCCGGTGTCGTGGCTGGCGATGAAGCAAACCGGCATACCCATCCCGCAGATCGCCTACAGCTCCGCTGTAGAAAAACTCACTGCACAAGAAAAACGACTTGCCGCCAGTAAAAGCGAACAGCAGGTACGCGACCTGTATCGCGAACGCGCGCAGCAATACGACGTCAAACTGGCCGCCCTGCCACTTTCATGGGCTGAAGGTTTGCGCGATGCACGTCGCCGTCTGCAGGCACTACAAACCAGCAATGCTTCACTCATCGAGATCAAGTCAGCAAATCGCGCACTCACTGATTACCCAAAAAGTCCGGAAGAAGCACGTCGCGTCTGGCTGCTTGCACGCGATGCCGATCTCGCACGATCGCAAGCACTGCTGCCTCACACACAGCCTTTCCCGGCAACCGACAAGGCTAGCTCGGATATACAACGCAATAATTTTCTCGCGCTGGTGTTTTGCCTGATGCTCGGGACCGCCGCACTACCTCATGTACTGGTGCGCTCTTACACAACACCGTCCGTTCCACAGGCACGCGCGTCGGTCTTCTGGGCGCTGGCTTTCATTTTGCTGCTCTACACCGCATTTCCAGCACTGGCTGTGTTAGTGAAATATGAAATCTATACCTCGCTGGTGGGCTCACCTTTCTCCGATCTTCCCGGTTGGGTCAGCTACTGGGCCGGCATTGATAAAGTTAAACCACTGATCAGCATCACAGATATCAATCAGGATGGTCTAGTGCAGTTAGCTGAAATCGTGATCAATGGCGATATGGTGATGCTGGCCACGCCAGAAATTGCCGGCATGCCCTATGTGATTTCAGCGCTGATTGCAGCCGGTGCTCTGGCCGCTGCGCTTTCCACTGCGGATGGGCTGCTACTGACTATCTCGAGTGCGCTCTCGCATGATACCTATTTCAACATGGTGAACCCGACTGCGTCCAACCAGAAGCAAGTCACTATTTCCAAGCTCATCCTGCTGGTGGTCGCCCTGCTGGCTACTTATACGGCCTCTTTCCGCTCTGGCGATATTCTGTCCATGGTCAGCATTGCATTTTCGATAGCGGCATCCACCTTGTTCCCCGCACTAGTTTTGGGCGTTTTCTGGAAGCGGGCCAACCAGGAAGGGGCAATTGCGGGCATGCTGACCGGATTTTTCGTCTGTCTCATCTATTTGGTGCAAACCAATCCCGCTCTGGGCGGCAGCAGCGCTCACCAATGGTTTCACATCGCATCCACCTCCGCGGGAGTTTTCGGCGTGCCCGCTGGACTGACCGCGATGATCATCGTCTCTTTACTCACGCCACCCCCGAGAGCCGAGTTACTCGCGCTCGTTGACCGACTGCGCAGCCCCTGAGCATTCCTCGCTGGCATGCTTCTTGAGACGTCTCTGTTTCAAATTGACGTATGCGGTGAGGTAACGGGGCGATGTCAGGTTTTTTTAATGAGATGTACAACAGCGATGACCCACAGGTTCGGCCGCATTACCGTGAGTTCGAGTACTGGTTGAGCAAGCAGGCCCCCGATATCGTCGAGCGCCAGTGCATCGAGCTGAAGCCACCAGCAATGTACTCTCAACGAGTGGGCATCTAAATCATCCTGTGCGTATTTCGCCACCGACCTCCGTCGCATATATTGAGACGCGAATTCAGCAACGTCAAACACTGGCACAGGATAACGAAAACAAACGTCAGCACTGATCACCGAACCAGCGCTTGAACGCGCTGGCGTTTTGATTTCATTGAGACGCACTTCTCAGCGTCTTTTCTTTATCGTCCTCGCAACACCTCACTTAATTCAACTGACAACTCGTCCTAGCAGCGAATACACTCCGCCGCCTTGATTTAACTTTTTGTTAACCATCATGTCGGTCAGACTCCCGCGCTGCTCCACCATTGTCTTTTTCGTTTTGAGTTTCATCGTACCGGCGCTGTGTACTGCCCAGTCGATTGAAACTGAACAGCTGCTGCGTCAGCAAGAGCGCGAACGTGAACTGCGTCAGCAGAATGAAACGCCAAAGCCCTCACGTTTGCCGACACCCACGCTTAAGACTTGGCTGCTACCTACTGAAGAAACACCCTGTCTCGTCATTCACACATTGGTCTTACAAGGCGAAGCGAATGAACATTTTCAATGGGCACTTGCAGCCGCTGATCAGGAAAATGATCCGGTGCGCGGTCGCTGTCTGGGCATATCGGGTATCGGGGTTGTCATTCACCGAATACAACAAGCGATACTCGAACGCGGATATGCCACGACCCGCGTACTGAGTGAAAGTCAAGAGATTCGCAACGGCACGCTTACGCTCACGCTGCTGCCTGGTCGTATTCGTCATATCCGCTTTGCAGACGGAACATCGACGCGTGCCAACCTGTGGAACGCCATGCCGGCCGAGCCAGGCGATTTGCTCAATGTGCGCGTGCTGGAACAAGGACTCGACAACTTCTCACGGCTTCCTAGTGCCGACGCAGCGCTGATCATCGACGCGGTACAAAACACTAACGCCGCGCGAATTGAAAGCGACGTGATTATCAAGTGGAAACAAGCACTACCGTTTCGCATGAACCTCTCATTCGACGATGCGGGCAGTAAATTCACCGGCAAACATCAGGCCGCCCTGACACTAGCCTATGACCACTGGTGGACACTCAATGATCTTTTTTACGTCAGCGTCAACCAATCCTTGGGTGGTGGATTACCCGGCGATCGCGGTTCGCAAGCGCAGACGGTTCATTATTCAGTGCCATGGAAAGAATGGCTGGTGTCGGCCACTGCCACTACATTCGAGTATCACCAGGCAGTGGCGGGGCTCAATCAAAACTACAACTACCACGGCAACGGCAACAACCATGAACTAGCCCTCACGCGTCTGCTCTATCGCAACAGCCTCAGCAAGACCAGCGCCAGTCTGCGATGGTGGTCACGCGAATCACGCAATTTCATCGACGATGCCGAAGTCAATCCTCAGCGACGCGACAACGGTGGCTGGGAACTCGGGCTAAATCACCGCCTGCAACTTGGTACGGCCTCGATGAATGCCAATCTCACTGCACGGCGTGGAACGGGTGCCTTTGGATCACGACCCGCACCAGAGGAGGCATTCGGCGAAGGTACATCCCGGATGGAGATCCTGCGTGCTGACGCGACACTCTCCGTACCGTTTCGCCTTGCATCACAGCGTCTTCGCTATGGCCTCGGCTGGCGCGCACAGTGGAATGGCACGCCACTAACACCGCAGGATCGGTTTGCTATCGGCAATCGCTACACCGTGCGCGGCTTTGATGGCGAATTCTTCCTCAGCGGCGATAACGGCTGGCTGTTGCGTCAGGAGCTAGGACTTGCACTAGTGCCTATCGCCAGCGAACTCTATGCAGGTATCGATACCGCAAAAATCGGCGGTCGATCGACCGCAACACTTCTCGGCAACCGCATGACCGGCGCCGTCGTCGGCTTGCGTGGCAATGCGGCGCGCATGTCCTGGGATCTCTTCGTTGCTCGCCCCATAGACAAACCCGAGGGATTCCGCACCTCGAGTACCACCGCTGGCTTTCATCTCAGCTTCAATTTCTGAAGGAAATTTCATGATGCTACGTCGTGTCGCGTTAGCGATGGCCAGTGTGTTGTTGATGGTGCCTGCTTTGCCTGTTACGGCACAGGTGATCGCTGCACCGGA
>CANKWG010000113.1 GCA_947487325.1 Oxalobacteraceae bacterium
GCCCGCAATGGCAAACCCGTCCTCGATATGCTGGATGCGGCACTGGCGGCCGCCATGGCGGGCGATGTTGATGCCATCGTCACAGCACCCGTACAAAAAAGTACGATCAATGATGCGGGTATCGCCTTCACCGGCCACACCGAATATCTTGCTGAAAAAACGCACACCCTCCACGTGGTGATGATGCTGGCGGGGCGCAATGGAAAGCAGATGCTCAGAGTCGCTCTGGCCACGACCCATCTGGCCTTAGCTGATGTGCCACGTGCGATCACGCGTGACAGTCTGAGATCAACGATGGCGATTATTCACCAAGATCTGATGACGCGTTTCGGAATCGCCAATCCTCGTATTCTAGTCACCGGACTCAATCCGCATGCCGGCGAAGAAGGTTATTTGGGACGTGAAGAGATTGATGTCATACGGCCCGTGATTGATGAAGTCCGCGCGCGCGGATGGCAAGTATCTGGTCCGTATCCTGCCGATACCCTATTTCAGCCGCGTTATCTCGATCAGGCGGATTGCGTGCTGGCGATGTATCACGATCAGGGTTTACCGGTACTGAAGTTCGCGACCTTTGGGCAGGGCGTCAACATTACGCTCGGCTTGCCTGTGATTCGTACCTCGGTAGATCATGGAACGGCACTGGACAAGGCGGCGGCAGGTTATGGTCATGCCGATGCCGCCAGCATGGTCGAAGCGATCGCGGTTGCAGCGCAGATGGCAACGGCTCAGCAATGAAGCACATACCGCGCAAGCGCTTCGGGCAGAATTTTCTGACCGATCAAAACGTTCTATCTGAAATCATTCGTGTGATCGCACCGGCTGCTGATGACACCATGGTGGAAATCGGTCCTGGACAGGGCGCAATGACGGCCTTGTTGCTGGCGCAGTTGTCTCGCTTGCAGGTGGTCGAGCTCGATCGTGATCTGGTCACACTGCTGCAAAAGAAATTCAGCTCCGACAAGCTCATCATTCATTCCGGCGATGCTTTGCAGTTTGATTTCGGTGCGCTCCAGCCCACGCAAGGCAAGTTGCGTATCGTCGGCAATCTACCGTACAACATCTCAAGTCCTTTGTTGTTTCATCTGGCGCAGTATGCGCAGCAGGTTGAAGACCAGCATTTTATGCTGCAAAAAGAAGTCGTTCAGCGTATGGTTGCACCGCCCGGCGGTAAGGATTACGGACGTTTGTCGGTCATGCTGCAGTGGCGCTACCAGATGGAGATGCTGTTCATCGTGCCACCCTCGGCATTTGATCCACCTCCCAAAGTCGATTCAGCGATTGTTCGAATGCGACCAATCGAATCACCTCGGGCCTGTGAGCAGGCGCGGCTCGAGCAGGTAGTGACGCAAGCTTTTTCACAGCGACGCAAGGTGATACGCAATAGCCTGGGCGGACTCTTCACAGCACAGCAGCTCATCGCCGCCGGCATCGATCCCCAGGCGCGTCCTGAGACGATATCGCTGGAACAGTATGTGGCGCTAACGCATTTGCATTAACGCTCACCAAGTAGCTTCGTATTTTTGCGGTCTAAATGGGCTGGAGCAACGTGCGAGTAGATGCAGGATTGAAGCTGATGACTCACTGCCAGAGTTCGCATGGATCCCGGCCTGCGCCGGGATGACGATTGATATGCTATCCGGCTATCACTTCTTCTACGTAATTCACCGTTTGGTCAGAACACCGGCAAATTCGCCATCTCATGATCTCGCAGCGTTTTGCGCGCGGTTTCAAATTCCGGTAGCAGCGATTGCACGGTAGCCCAGAACTGCGGGCCGTGATTCATTTCACGCAGGTGAGATAGTTCGTGGGCCACCACATAATCAATATTGGGCAGCGCAAAATGCATTAGTCGCCAGTTCAAGCGAATACGTCCATCAGCAGTACACGAGCCCCATTGCGTGCTGGCCGATGACAGTGCAAAGCCCTTGAATGCCACGCCGAGTTTTGATGCGTAAATTTCCAGTCGTTCTGCAAAGACGCGCTTTGCTTCCGCTTGTAGCCAACCTTGCACGCGGTCTTTCAATTGTTGTTCTGTCGCTGACGCTGGCAGGCTGACATGCAGCTCTCGGGTTTGCTCGTCAAAACGTATACCGGTGTTAGCTGCATCGGCAATGCGGACCACGATGTCAGAACCCAGATAGGGAAGGCGTGCGCCATCGCGCCATTCCATGGGTGGTTGCAAACGTCTGACTGAACGTTCACGCTGTTCATTGATTTTTTTAAAAATCCACGCGCGCTTTTCTGTAATCGTCAATTCGATCTCGGCCACCGTCACCCAGCGTGGTGCTGTCACGCGCAAACCTTCGTCATCAATCAGGAATCCAATGGTACGTCGTTTTGAGCGGAGTAGCCGGTAATCCAGCGTGTGGTCATCAAGCCGCAGACGCCTGTGACCCGCCGGGATGGGTAGTTCAGGAACGGTAGAGCGCGGTGGCTCAGTATCGACTTTGGCACCCGGCAGCAGATCCAGCAGTGAGAGCTGATTGGGATCGGCAAATTTTTGGCGAAGGTACTGCTTGAGTGACATAGCCGTTTACGATCAAGTACGGATTGAAGTGGAAGCACTCATGCTTGATTGGCGACCGAGCTTGCAGGCGCTTTGACTGCATAGGCTGCGGGCGTAATCACGCGCATTTCAGATTCTATCCAATTTTCTACTTGCGCCATGAGTTCTGCAGACGAAAGACCTTCGGGTGATATGGGTTTGCCTATCGAGACGGTGATCAATCCCGGCTTTTTGATGAAAGCATTACGTGGCCAGCAGTCTCCTGAATTCATTGCGATGGGCACCACTGGCGTTTTGGTACCTATGGCGAGAATCGCGCCACCTGCCTTGTATTTACCCTGCTGTCCCACTGGTGTGCGTGTACCTTCGGGGAACATGATCACCCACTGACCATCATCCAGTCTGCGCCGACCTGTTTGTATGACTTGCGACATCGCATCGCGCCCTTTGCTGCGATCAATCGCAATCATGCGCATCATGCCAAGTCCCCATCCAAAGAAGGGTATGTACAACAATTCTTTTTTAAAAACAAAAATCAGTGGCCGTGGCATCAGCCAGCAGAAAAAAATAGTTTCCCAAGCTGACTGGTGCTTGGAGAGCAAAATCACAGGTGCATCCGGCAAATTCTCCATGCCCTTGACTTCCCACCGTATGCCACAGACCGCACGTGCTGCCAAAGTGACGAAGACGTTCCAGCGGGTGATCAGATAGTAGCGTTGCCGATAAGGCAGCAGAAAAAATCCAAAGCAGGCGATAGCCCAGACCACGGTAGCAATGATGACCAAGAGTGTGAACAGACTTGCGCGCAGAAACAGGGCAGGGCGAGACATACGAGCTCCACAGACGACAAACGATCGCCGTCTGAATGATGTTATTTGTTTTTCTCTTTCAGCAGCGCGGAACGAGCAAGTTCAACTGTCTCGGTTTTATGCTGAATACTGTTCAGAAGATGTTCTGCGGCAGCTGTAAGATTATCCAGCACGATCGTACCTGGCGGCAGACCACCGGTTTCAATGGTGCGCTTGCCTTTGCCAGTGCGCACCAGATAGGGCGTGCAGCCGACTTCGAATGCTGCTTGCAGATCACGTAGTGAATCACCGACGAAGGGAATGCCGGTCAGTTGGATATCGAAGCGCTGACCGATGGCTCTCAACATGCCGGGGCGCGGTTTACGACAATCGCAAAAATCTTCAGGCGCATGGGGGCAGAAAAAAATGGCATTGACATGAGCGCCCACAGTCTGCGCTTCCAGATGCAGCTTTTGATGAATGGCGTTGAGTGCACGCATATCAAACAGGCCGCGGGCCAAACCGGCCTGATTGGTCGCAACGGCTACTCGGTAGCCATGCTGATTCAGGCGTGCAATCGCCTCGAGTGAGCCGGGAATCGCCTGCCATTCGGCGGCCGATTTGACGTACTGGTCGGAATCCTCATTGATCACGCCATCGCGGTCGAGGATGATCAGCTTGGAAGTCACCATAGTCATAGTTTTTGCACCGGGTTCATGCAGCGAGTCGGGAAATATCGGCGACGCGATTCATCATTGCGTGTAGCGACTGTAGCAAGGCCAGGCGGTTTGCACGCAGCGCGGCATCTTCGGCCATGACCATCACGTCGTTGAAAAATGCATCTACATCGTCGCGCAGATTGGCCAATGCTTTGAGGGTAGCAGTGAAGTCGCCATTGGCGAAGGCCTTGTCCACCGCGATGCGCGTTTCTGTCATCGCACCATACAGTCGCTGTTCAGCGGCTTCTGCAAGCAATCCGGGCTGTACCTCACTTTGCACGCCTTCATTTTTTTTCAGAATATTCGTGATGCGCTTGTTCGCCGCTGCCAGCGATTGTGCTTCGGGTAGGGCAGCGAAAGCTTTCACGGCATCCAGACGCTCGATGATGTCATCGAGTCGATCCGGCATGGGTGCGACTACGGCTTCAATCGCATCCTGCGCATAGCCTCGCTCACGTAGCTGGCCACGCAGTCTGTCATACACAAAGTTTTTTGCGTCAGCGACAGGATCGCTGAAATGCGCATTGCCCGCGAACTGCTGCGCGGCTTGGCTCAGCAGATGCGACACGGACAGCGGCAAACGCTGTTCCATCAGCATACGGATGATGCCCAAGGCATGACGGCGAAGTGCAAACGGATCTTTATCGCCCGACGGCGCCAGTCCTATACCCCAGATACCGACCAGTGTCTCCAGCTTGTCTGCCATAGCCACGACCGTACCTGTGCGCGTCGTTGGTAGTGCGTCGCCGGCAAAGCGGGGTTGGTAATGCTCGCCAATGGCTGTCGCAACTTCATCAGCTTCGCCATCATGCCGTGCGTAATACGTACCCATGATGCCCTGCAGTTCAGGGAATTCGCCCACCATATCAGTCAGCAAATCGGCTTTGGATAATTGCGCGGCGCGTTTTGCTTGTTCGATATTGGCATCAAGTGCGCCGGCGATGGCGATCGCAAGCGCTACCACGCGTTCATTGCGTTGTGCCTGTGAGCCGAGCTTGTTGTGATACACCACATTACCTAGGCCTGATAGGCGATCAATCAGTGCCTTCTTTTTGTCTTGCTCGAAAAAGAATTTGGCATCCGACAGACGCGGACGAACCACACGTTCATTGCCGCCGATGATGTGCTGAGGATCAGCGGTTTCGATATTCGATACAATCAGAAAGCGCGAGCGTAATTTGCCGTGAGCATCCGTCAGCGCAAAATACTTCTGATTTGTTTGCATCGTGAGGATCAGACACTCCTGTGGCACGGACAAAAACTCAGCATCAAAATGACATTCATAGACCACCGGCCATTCGACCAGTGCGGTGACTTCGTCGAGCAGCGATTCGGGCATCAGGATTTGATCGCTACCCGCTTTTGCTTTCAGATCGTTACGAATTTTTTCCTTGCGTTCGGTGAAGCTGGCGAGAACGAGGCCTTCTTCTTTCAACAATGCGGCGTAGTGCGAGGACGAAGGAATACTCACAGTCGTTTTCTTCGAAAGAAAACGATGGCCCAGTGTGGTGCGCGAAGATTGCAAGCCCAGCAGCGATACCGGTATCAGTGTGTCGTCTAGCAGTGCAATCAACCCATGTACGGGTCGTACAAACTGTACCGTTTCACCATCGGGGCGCTGATACGTCATCAGCTTGGGTATCGGCAGCTTCGCGATACTTTCTTCCAGTGTTGCTTGCAAACCTGCAGCCAGTGACTCACCTTTGGCGGTATAGCTGAAATAAAAACTATCAGCCTTGCCGTCGTTTGCTCGCTCGAGCTCATCTAATGCAATGTGCTCGCGTCCTGCCGTCAGCGCCAGTGCTGCAAGTTTTTTGGTCAACGGGGCAGTGGGCTGACCTTCTTTGTCCAGCGCGACAGACAGAGGCAGCACTTTTTCACGGATTTGTTTATCCGCTGCGACTGCATGGACACCGGTGATGCTCACTGCCAGTCGGCGAGGAGATGCATAGGCGATGACGCTTGCATCAGCATCTGCCAGTGAACGCTGTGTCAGACCCTGCAGCATTGCTGCCGCAAAGGCATCACCCAGTTTGGACAGGACCTTGGGTGGTAGTTCTTCGGTTAATAACTCAACCAGCAGTGTTTGCTTCATGTTCTTCGCTTGTAGAAATGCTTTGATCGTATCTTTTACGCCGCGCGTGTAGCGTCACCCAGCATGGGGAACCCTAACTGTTCGCGAGAGGCGTAGTAGGCTTGTGCGACTGCACGTGCCAAATTGCGTATGCGTCCGATGTAGGCTGCCCGCTCAGTCACCGAGATCGCGCCTCGTGCATCCAGCAGATTGAAGGTGTGCGCTGCCTTGAGCACCATCTCGTAAGCGGGCAATGCCAACGGCACTGCCATCAGGCGCTGCGCTTCGGATTCGTAATTGCCGAACAGCGAGAACAGGAATTCCGTGTTTGCATGCTCGAAGTTATAGGCAGATTGCTCGACTTCATTTTGGTGAAAGACGTCGCCGTAGGTCAGTCGGCGTTTCACGCCGCGCTCTTCCCATTCGGTCCACACTAGATCGAATACATTTTCTACGCCTTGCAGATACATCGCCAAACGCTCGATGCCATAAGTGATTTCACCGAGTATCGGCTTGCAGTCGATGCCGCCCACTTGCTGGAAGTAAGTGAACTGCGTCACCTCCATGCCATTGAGCCACACCTCCCAGCCCAGACCCCAGGCACCCAGCGTGGGATTTTCCCAGTCATCTTCAACAAAGCGCACATCGTTGGCTTTGAGATCAAGCCCCAGCGCAGCCAGAGAGCCTAGATACAGCTCAAGAATATTTTCGGGCGCAGGCTTGAGCACGACCTGATATTGGTAGTAGTGCTGCATGCGATTGGGATTTTCGCCGTAGCGGCCATCTTTCGGACGACGCGAGGGCTGCACATAGGCAGCGCGCCAAGGCTCGGGTCCGATCGCGCGCAGAAAGGTCGCGGTGTGTGAGGTACCAGCGCCGACTTCCATGTCGTAGGGCTGCAGCAGCGCGCAGCCTTGCGCATCCCAGTAGTCCTGCAAGGTGAGAATGATTTGCTGAAAGCTAGGGGGGGTTTTCATCGGTGCGAGTGAGTTGGCCAGCAGTGACCGGCGGCGCACAGGCGGCCATCGGATTCATTGCTCAGGAAAAGCAGAATTTTAGCCTTTTTTGCTGCCGCGACGGCTTTTCCAGAGTAGCGCGAGGAGCAGTATCAAGGCCATCCCAACCGGCGGCACATTACCCAGCCGGACATAAGGCGTTGTGCCCTGTGTGCCTTGCACCTTGGCGGCCAAGCTGCCTTGCGTAAAAGCAGGTAATTGCGCGCTA
>CANKWG010000114.1 GCA_947487325.1 Oxalobacteraceae bacterium
GGGCGCGGATCCTCTCAAGCTTGCGGCCGTTGGCGCGGCAACGGGGTTGCCAGCTTTTCTGTTGGTGATTTTTTCTGCGCCCTTGCAAATGCCGGCCCTATTCGCTCTCGGAACGCTCTTGATTGGATTGGGAGCCGGGCTGTTTGGCCATGGCACGCTGACGGCCACGATGAATCTTGCGCCCAAGAGTCAAAGTGGACTCGCGCTGGGCGCTTGGGGCGCAGTGCAGGCGTCCGGCGCCGGCGTGGCCGTCGCACTCGGCGGCATTATTCGGGATATCGCGGCCGCGGCCGGTGGTCCTGCCTTCGGATACATGACTGTTTACAGCCTCGAGCTGGTGTTGCTGGTGCTGACTCTGGCGATCATGGGGCCGTTGATCCGGGGAAAATCTTCATTTGAGGATTTGGGCAATAATACGGGTTCTTGATGGTCGGCCTGATCTACATGGCTCAGATAGCCTGACGAAAGGCCGCCTAAGGTTCTGTCGCTTTGGTTCGCTGTTGGTGTCGGCAGTCGCTTGTTGTATGTACCGTTTACGTTACTGGCGCTGCATCTGCATCATGTCACTTTGCCATCGAGTAGACGGAGCAGGGGCAATCATTCGTTGTGAAGATCCGGACTTTGTCTGGGCTCATTGTTTTAATTGAAATGGGAGAGGGATATGAAAACTTGGCAGATTTTGTTGGTTATCTGGGTCGTGGGTGCAGGCTTCATGATGCTTAATCACTTCAATCGAGAGAACATCGAGCGCCTCAAGAAGCGTAAGTGATTCTCCGCCAGGCCGCCTCTCACGCGGCCTGTTTTTCTATTGCGCTGAACTGTTGTCGCACCAGTGCGATGTGTTCTCTCAGCACATAAAGCTGATCCGCGAATGCTAGCGGCGGCTGCAAACTATTCACTGACGCTTCAATCTCGGTAAGCCGGCTATCGATGTTCTCTAGCTGTGCTTCGCTGATTTCTTCCCGCATATCGCGTTCTATTTTCATCAGGCTGCCATACCAGCGATAAATGCGGGAACGTACTCGCCAGCGGTAGAGTGGTGCAATAAGTCGCGAGAGCGGCACGACCACGATCAAGAGCGGTACCACGACGATCAGAATCCTATCGACCAGACTGGCCAACCAGAACGGCAGACGCTTGTATAGGAAGGGTGCGCCGGAAGTGTAGTAGCGACGCGCTTCTTCACTGATGGCAACGTCATGTTCTATTGGTGCAGGGAATTCACCTGCTTTGCGATACATACCTGGTTTGCCATGGACTTCGCGTGCGGCTGCAATCAGTAAATCTGAAATCGCCGGATGCAGCCCCTCTCTTGCAAGCAACTCGACTGGGGTGCCGACCAATGCTGTGTCCTTGCTAGGCAGATTGAGTGCCAGATCGAAGCTGCCCTCCGGGGCCTCCAGACGTGAAAGGTAGCGTAAGCGACGTAGGTAGCCATCGGCCTGCCGCATGCTCATGAGCTTTACGCCAGGTTCACGCATGAGTTCTCGAATTTTACGACCGCGAACCTGCTCACCCGTCAGGAAAATAGCGTCTGTTTTTTTTGCTCGTAGTGCCGCAATCGCATCATCGCCATCAAGATCAAGCAAGCGCGTGTCAGTAGCGCTCATGTCGTTTTCTTCGAGCATTTTCAAAGCAAGCAATCGAGTACCACTGCCTTCGGGACCAATCGCGATTCGTCGACCTTTGAGCTGCGTAAGACGGTCCAGCGTATTGCGATCGCGGTAGAACACCAGAAAAGGCTGCACATACATTGTGCCTAGTGATGTAAGTCTCTGAGATTCCTCGGCTTCGGCCAGACCTGTCTGCACCAGTCCGACATCGGCGACTTGTTTTTTGTCCAGTAGGCGCTGTAGATTTTCTGCCGAGCCATCTGTCACCACGACCTTCACTTGTATGCCATGGGTACTGATGATTTTGGCGTACCGCTTGGCGGTGTTGTGAAAGCTGCTGTCCTCAGCGCCGCTTAGAATCACCACGTTGTCAGGTGGTGCCGGACGAATTAATTTAACAGCCAGCCAACCCAGCGCAAGTGTCAACATCAGCACAGGCAAGAGCACTAGCAGCATGTCACGCCAGGAAATGGCAATGAGTCGTTGCACGGGTCGCCGGATAGCAGCGTGAATTGCAGTGGGTTTGATTGTTTTCATTTAGGGAGACGCTGAATAGATTCTCGTTTCATGGCGAGCTGAGTTGCTGCGCGGGTTGTAGTTGATACAGACTCACATCACTGCGCCGACTTGCCAAGGCACAAATTCACTCTGGCCATAGCCATGCAATTCGCTCTTGCTTGCTTGTCCGGAGGCGGTTTTTAGGATCATCTCAAAGATACGTTCGCCCATCATTTCGGTGGAACATGCACCATCGATGATTTCGCCACAATTGATATCGATATCTTCTTGCTGACGATGCCAGAGTGCCGAATTGGTCGCTAACTTTAGCGAAGGTGATGGTGCGCAGCCGAAAGCACTGCCGCGACCCGTCGTAAAACAAATCATATTTGCGCCCCCGGCCACCTGGCCGGTTGCACTGACCGGATCATAGCCCGGCGTGTCCATGAAAACAAAGCCATGTTCCAAGACAGGCTCTGCATATTCATAGACGGCACGCAAGGCAGTCGTGCCACCTTTGGCGACAGCGCCGAGTGATTTCTCAAGAATGGTAGTGAGGCCGCCGGCCTTGTTGCCTGGCGAAGGGTTGTTATCCATTTCGCCGCCGTTGATGGCGGTGTAGTTTTCCCACCAGCGTATACGTTCTATCAGTTTTTCTCCGACATCACGCGACACAGCGCGTCGGGTCAGCAAGTGTTCTGCACCATAAACTTCAGGTGTCTCGGACAGGATCGCGGTTCCACCATGCGCTACTAGTAAATCCACTGCAGCGCCGAGTGCCGGGTTGGCGCTGATGCCCGAGTAACCATCGGAGCCACCGCACTGAAGACCAATGGTGAGATGACTGACGTCACAGGCCTCGCGTTCACTAGCGTTGGCAATTGGAAGCATATCTTTTATCAGCTGTATGCCCTTGTCGATAGTTTTTGCGGTACCACCCGAGTCCTGAATATTGAACGTACGTAGCAGTGGACCTTCACTCAGGTGGCTGTGATCCAGCCAGGCGGCAATCTGATTGGTTTCACAACCGAGTCCGACGACGAGCACGCCGGCAAAATTTGCATGCCTTGCATATCCGCTGAGCGTTCGACGTAGTAGCTGCATGCCAAGCCCACTGTGATCCATCCCGCAGCCGGTGCCGTGCGTGAGTGCGACCACCCCATCAATGTTCGGGAACCCACGTAAAGCATCCGGATTATTACGACGCGAAAAAAAATCGGCGATGCCGCGTGCCACGGTGGCAGAGCAATTTACGCTCGACAGGATGCCGATGTAGTTGCGAGTTGCGACTTGACCATTGCTTCGACGGTAGCCCATGAAAGTGGCTTGTTTTTTTGTGGGTGCTGTTGGTACCTCTGTGCAAAACGCATAATCGCGCTCGAAGCTGCCCTTGTCGTCACCGAGCGAGCAGTTATGAACATGGACATGGTCTCCCGCTTGAATCGACTTACTGGCAAACCCGATAATCTGGTTATAGCGACGTATCGGGTCACCGGTTTGCAAATCCCGTATTGCGACCTTGTGTCCTCCGGGTATAAGGCCGCGCACAGCAATATTTTCGATGGATGTGCCTCCCACCAGTTGCTGGCAGGCGATCAGCACGTCATCGCGTGCGTGTAGCCGAATGAAAGCACTTTGCTTGGTCATTGTTTCTCCCCTAGCGTGATCGTTTATTCTTGAGCATGAGCTTACTACGGAAGCCTTGAATGACGACGAGTCACGATAAAAATGCCGTTGCTAGCATTGATGCTGCTCGCAGGGCGCGCATGCTGCTGCGCTGGCTAGTCATAAAATAACGATTGTTTCTATTTGCCCTGCGAATCACTATCGCCGAAAAATTGTGTAACCATTGCAAGCTAGCGGTAATTAAGATTAACAAAAACATCATTACAAAACGCACCGGCAATGCCGGATAAGAACGGGACTCGAGACTATGACAACAAACTACGAAGAAGCGGCCGCCCATCTTTACCCTCTTTGGCAGGATAAAACCCGGTGTTTGAATTTGCCTGAGTCTATCCGACCTCGGGACCGGATCGAGGGCTATCAGGTGCAGCAGGCGTTTGCCGATCGTCATGGCGTTTCGGTGGTTGGCTGGAAGATTGCGGCAACCAGTATCGAAGGCCAAAAGCACATTGGTGTGGATGGTCCACTAGCGGGTCGCCTGTTTGCAGATCGCGTGCTTGAGGATGGTGCAAGTGTATCGCTGGCAGGTAATCTGATGCGCGTAGCTGAAATCGAGTTTGCATTTTGCTTCGGGCAGCGACTGGCCCCGCGCGCCTCGGGCTACACCACACCAGAAGTACTGGATGCGGTCAGTACCATGCATCCCTCGATCGAGATACCCGATTCGCGCTTCGAGAACTTTGTGACCGCCGGTGCGCCTCAGCTCATTGCTGACCTTGCTTGTGCCAATCTGTTTGTGTTGGGGCCGGGGCAGAGTGACTGGCGTGATTTTGATTACATCGATGCCGCTATTCAGATCAAACAGAATGATGTCGCCGTCGATCCTGGTTTTGGTCGTAACGTTCTGGGTGATCCACGCATTGCGCTGACTTGGCTGGTCAACGAATTGTCGCGATTAGGTATCGCTTGTGAGCCGGGTCAGTTCGTCACGACGGGTACCTGCCGTGTTCCTGTCACGGTGCAACCCAATGATCGCATCCATGCTGATTTTGGCCCACTGGGGCGGGTGACCTGTTCTTTTAGTGAGTAAGTGCATGACACCGCGCCTGCATTTTTTTGCAGCGGGCTTTCATTCGGCGAAGGGTATTAATGCTCACAACGACATCGGCACTTTGTGTGCCGATGTCCGACGCGATGGCCGTTGATGTGTTGGTGCGGCCCGGCCAGGATTACTGGCGCGCAGCAGGTTTGCGTTGCGCGGGGCGTCCGTAAGGCGAAGCAGCGGGCTGGCGTTTGACACTGGACTGCTGTCGCGAAGGTCTGAAAGATAAGCTATCCGGTTCCAGCGCCAGCACGGAATTTTCGGTGATGTCCTGACCGATATTCATCTCGCTTCCCAAGGTGGTTTTGGGTACGACCAGCGTTGAGCCGGCTTTGGGCTGCATGTTGGCTGGGATGGCATTGGCGCTACGTATGACTTGTGGCGTCGTCTGGAATCTTGCTGCAATGCTCTCGATACGCTCCCGTGCAATTGTCACTTTATGTGATGTCCACGAAGACAGCGCCTGCTTCCAGTTTGTCAGATTCTCGCTGAATTTTTGCGCATTAGACGTGGGAAGCAGAATCTGCGTCTCTGAGCTGCCTGTAATCACCGGGCTATTAAACTGAGGATTGAGTGCCTTGAATTCTTCCATCGGTAGCTCGGCCAGTTCGGCGGCCAGCTTGAGGTCAATATCGCGCGTCTTTTTTACCGACACAAAATAAGGCTTGTTTTCAATCGGCGGCAGCTTCACACTAAATTGCGCCGGCGACGCAATCACGTTTTTGAGTGCCTGCAGTTTTGGATAGTAATTACGCGTCTCGGCCGGCATGTAGGCGGACAGACTGTTGTAGTCGATCGGGCGACCTGCTGCTTTCGCCCGCGCAATCGCGCGCATCACCGAACCTTCGCCCCAGTTGTAAGCGGCCAGCGCTAACTGCCAGTCGCCAAACATGCGGTGTAATCTTTGCAGGTAAGTCAGTGCTGCGTCGGTCGACGCCAGCACATCGCGGCGATCATCGCGAAAGGCGTTTTGCTGGAGGTTGAAACTGCGGCCCGTACTGGGAATGAATTGCCACATGCCGGCGGCCTTGGCGTGCGAATAGGCCTGAGGATTAAAGCCTGATTCAATAAAGGGTAGTAGCGCCAGCTCGGTCGGCATCTGACGTTTCTCGAGCTCCTGAACTACGTGGAACAGGTAACGAGAGGCGCGTTGTGCAGTGCGCTGCACGCCCTCAGGACGCGCGCCGTACCAGAAGCTATGGTTGGCCACGAGCGGGTTGTTCAGTTCCTGAATGGCAAAGCCTTTGCGGATGCGATCCCAAAGGTCGCCCTGATCTGTACTGTTATTAGTGAATTGCTGATCCAGCAGTTCGGCCTCAGCGGCGGGCATGAGTACGGCGGGGGCGAACTCAAGCGTTTGTTGACCCACATCTTCATATTGAGCGAGCAGCGCCGACCGGTCTGGTTCGGCAAATGCGGACGCGTGAAAAAACGACACAGCGGTCAAGGCCGCGGCACATGCCAGCGAGGGTGATTTTAAGTACAGCATAGGTTGGATTTTCCCGGAGGACATGCCGGCAAGGCCGCCCTCATTCAGTCGAACCCGGAGTCTATTGATGACATGGAAAGTCCGTCAAGCAGAATATCGACGGACTTTGACTAAAAAAGTTTCAATTTAATAATATTTGAGGTGCCAGGATGGGCTTTTCTGGCCGTTTAATCTTTCATAGATGAAAGATTTGCCAGAACCCGGGCGCGTCGTGCGGGTTCTTCAGCGATATTCCGGTAACCGTCGCGTGTGGGGTGGATCTTGTCACCCGCCAATTCGGTGTCAGGCACTGACAAGTAGGTATCACCCCAAATTTCAGCGACTTCGCGGACCATCTCGCGCTGTGGGAGTTTTGCTTTGGGTGGTAGTACCCAGAAAACACGGGTACCTGCCTTGACGTTTTCGCGGATTTTATTGAGTTCTGCGATCGTGTTTATGCCCTTGTAATCATTCGTCCCCAAACTGATGATCAGGCTTTTTACCGGAAGTTGCTCATTAAATGTCTGCAGATATTGCTTGTTCCACTTTGATGAGGTCCAGCCCGTCTGTGCGTAAGTGACACATTCCTTGCGAAAATGTGAAATACCAACCGCGATGCTATCTCCGATCACCAAGCATTCGAGCATATCCAGTCCCCCTAAGAAATCAATTCATCTTGCGGTAACGCGGTGATTGCGACACTGGCAACTCTGTCGAAATACCGCTAATGACCACAGACACCGCAATTCACGTGCCAGTGAAGCGCCTGCAAGCCAGAATATTACATAAATAGCAATATAGTAGGTGCAAGGATTGTGTGTTCGTTGCGTTATGACCGCTAGATATCGTGGAAAAGGTCTTTTCGCCTTGGCGTACCAAAAAAATAATGCGGAAGCGAATTCGTCAGACAGGAAATTTCCGAGTCAGCGTGGAAAAAGCCGAGCCCGGCGGAAAATCGTCACCCTGAGGCCTGGCCTATAATGCC
>CANKWG010000115.1 GCA_947487325.1 Oxalobacteraceae bacterium
CTCGTCGATAGCCGGAATCGGGTCTGCTGAGCGTCGAAGGAGTCCGCCTGTTCCCCAAAAGAATCCGAGCCTTTCCCAAAAAGGGGCGCGACTCCAGGCGGCGTATTCGCAGTCTCCTCCGAATCACTGATAGCGTCTTCAGCGTCGGAATTTCCAGAGTCTCCTGTCCAACCCGACTCATTGTCGAGAACATCGGCGCTCGCCGCAGAACCACTTCCGCCGTCGTTTTCTCCACCACTGGATATCGAACTCTGGTCCGATACGTCACCAGAATCCTCTTCATCTTCCGAAACCGGCCCGCTGCCCGATCCAGCATCGCCTGCATACAGGGAATCCCCCGAGTCCTCGTCACTGGCGCCAAATTCCTCGGCGTACTCCCCCCGCCCCCGACTTGAGGAGACGACCTGCTTGAATAGCAGGGGACGAAGATCGGCGCGCCCGGCTGGCACACCTCTGTTCCCGCTATCGCTGCTTGAATCGTCGCCGCCAGACTCGGCGGCCGAGCTGCTTGCGTCCGCGGCTTCGGAAACGTCGTCCTCCGGATCGGGCTCGTAGCCCGAATCCAGGTCGGCCTCGCCACTTGAGTCAGACCCGGACAAACGACTCAACTCGCCAGCAAAGTCCCAAATCATGAGCTTGCGCTCGCAGCCGGTTAGCGAGCCATCCCATTTCCGCTTGCCGCCATCCGATGCCGGCCAGGGAATGAAAAAGCCACCTGGCCCCTCTTCAGCCACAGGAATGGCGGCCAATGACTCACTCTGTTTCACCCAGCTGGCATCGCGGACTGCCTCTTGCTGCTGCCGATTGCCTTGCACCATGCGCGGTGCCTTTTCGTGGGGACTCCCCACTGGCGGGTTTGGTGCGGCACGCTGCTGTTCTGCTTGCTGCTGCGCATACTGCTTTTGGATATCGGGATCGCTTGACGAAGTATTGGAAGAATAGGGACTCATGACCGGACTTTCATAAAGATGCAAGGGTTGATGCCTGTAAGCAAGGTCAAATTAAGTAACTAAATAAACCCCATTGTTCTCCCTGAACGCACAAAAAAAAACGACGCCGAAGCGTCGTTTTTTTATCATCCTTTAAAAACAAGCGATGCAATTTTTCTACGAATTATTGACGACCAATCTTGGTTCAGTTTTGCCGAGACGCTGCGTGACCGATGCAGCAATACCTTCACCATCCAACCCGCATTGTGCGAGCAGCTGCTGTGCATCACCATGATCAATAAACTGATCTGGCAGGCCGAGTTGCAACAAGGGTAACAATTCCGGCTGCAGCGAGCGCTTCAGCCACCGCTGAGCCTGCACACCACCCATCACGCAACCTTCTTCGATGGTCACCAGCAAATCATGACTCGCAGCTAGCTCAGCCACGAGTGCTGCATCAAGCGGCTTGATGAAACGCATGTTGGCGACTGTCGCGTTGAGCGTTTCCCCAGCTTGCAATGCGGGCGCGACCATGGTGCCAAATGCTAGCAGCGCAACCTGCTTGCCCTTGCGACGAATCTCGCCTTTACCCAAAGGGATGTCGGTGAGTTCAGGCGCCACTGCAACGCCTGCGCCAGCACCACGCGGGTAGCGCACTGCTGCCGGGCCGGTATAGCGATAAGCGGTCGTCAGCATTTGCCGACATTCGTTTTCATCGCTCGCTGCCATCACCACCATATTCGGTATGCAGCGCAAGAAAGCGAGATCGTAATTGCCTGCATGCGTTGCACCATCGGCACCCACGAGTCCAGCGCGATCGAGTGCAAAAGTCACATCCAGATTTTGCAGAGCGACGTCGTGAATCAATTGATCGTAACCGCGCTGTAAAAAGGTGGAATAAATTGCCACGACCGGCTTGAGTCCTTCACAGGCCAGACCTGCGGCAAAGGTGACCGCATGCTGCTCGGCGATACCAACGTCGTAATAACGCTCCGGATACTTCTGTTCAAACTTCACCATGCCGGAACCTTCTCGCATGGCGGGCGTAATACCAATCAACTTCTCGTCGACGGCTGCCATATCCGAAAGCCAGTCACCGAATACCTGCGTGTAGGTCATTTTGCTGGCAGCGGCGGGCTTGATGCCTTCGGTGGGATTGAATTTACCGGGGCCGTGGTAGAGCACAGGATCAGCCTCAGCCATCTTGTAACCCTGACCTTTTTTCGTGACCACATGCAAAAACTGAGGACCGTCGAGATTTTTCAGATTTTGCAGTGTGGGTATCAGCGAATCAAGATCATGCCCGTCGATAGGGCCGATGTAATTGAGACCGAATTCTTCAAACAGCGTTGCCGGCACCAACATGCCTTTAGCGTGCTCTTCAAAACGTTTGGCGATTTCAAACATGGAAGGCGGTAAAACTGATTTACCCATGTTCTTGGCGGCTGCATAAAACTTACCCGACATCAGCCGCGCGAGATAACGATTCAGCGCGCCTACAGGTGGTGAGATGGACATGTCGTTGTCATTGAGGACAACGAGCATTTTGATGTCATCGTAAATACCCGTGTTGTTCAAGGCTTCGAACACCATGCCGGCCGTCATTGCGCCATCACCAATCACTGCGACTGAGTGACGGTCTTCTTTTTTGGTGCGAGCGGCGAGTGCCATACCCAACGCTGCAGAAATGGACGTCGATGAATGCGCGGTACCAAATGTGTCATAGGCACTTTCATCACGACGCGGAAAACCGGACAAGCCGTGCTGCTGACGCAGCGTTGGCATGCGGTCACGGCGCCCGGTGAGAATCTTGTGCGGATAGGTCTGATGGCCGACATCCCAAACTATTCTGTCTTCAGGGGTATTGAAGACGTAATGCAAGGCAATCGTCAGCTCAACCGTACCAAGGTTGGAGGATAAATGGCCACCGGTCTTGGATACCGACTCCAGTAGATAGGTACGCAGCTGGTCAGCCAGCGTTTTAAGTTCAGCGCGCGAGAGGCTGCGCAGCGCCGCAGGATCATTGATTTGTTTTAATAAGTCCATATTGGGTGTCTCAGGTTTTTCTATGCACGATCAGATCGGCCAGGCTCTTGAGCCGCTGCGCGCCATCCCCAAATGGCGCGAGTGCACTGTGGGCATCCTGCCGCAACTTCTCTGCCAGATCAAGCGACTCTTGGTGGCCAAGTATGGACACATAGGTGGGCTTATTATCCGCCGCATCCTTGCCTGCCGTCTTGCCCAGCGTCGCCGAATCGGCCGTGGCATCCAGAATATCGTCGACCACCTGAAACGCTAGCCCAATCGCGGCCGCATAGGCGCGCAGTGCTTCGGTGTCGGCTGTGGTGAGGGTTTTACCGGCCATGGCGCCCAGCATGACGGAGGCCTCAAGCAAGGCACCGGTTTTGAGTCGATGCATCTGTTCCAGTTCCGCCAACGACAAAACCAGCCCGACGGAGGCCAGATCAATCGCCTGTCCACCGCACATGCCCAGCGATCCCGAGGCACGCGCAAGCGTTGCCAACATCGCAATTCTGCGTTCCGCATCCAGCGCGGCACCGGCCAACACCTCAAACGCTTGCGCCTGCAATGCGTCTCCGACCAGTAGGGCTGTCGCTTCGTCGTATTGCTTGTGCACGGTTGGTTTGCCACGACGCAGATCGTCGTCGTCCATGCACGGCATATCGTCGTGTACGAGCGAATACGCATGAATCATTTCAACTGCAGCGGCCGCACGCGCGACGGCATCACGCGGGGCAACAAATAATTCGCCGGCTGCAAAGGCCAGCAAGGGTCGCACGCGCTTGCCGCCATCGAGCACCGCATATTGCATCGCCTCATGCAAACGCTGGGGCGGCTGGGTCGCGGGCGGCAGAAAAGAAAGCAGCATGCCTTCCATGTCGGCCTGCACGGTGGCGCGCCAGGCTGCGAAATCCGAACTCATTCTTCGCCCTCTGCCTCGTCGTCGGTGGCGAATGGTTTGAGCATGTCACCCTCAAGCACCTTTACTTGCTTCTCGACGCGCTCTAGTTGCGCGGCGCAATACTGAACCAGTTCTGAGCCGCGCTTGTAGGCAGCGACAGAGGCTTCCAGCGGGAGTTCGCCGGATTCCATTTTCGCCACCAGTTGGTCCAGTTCCGCCATCGCGGACTCAAATGATGCTGAGGCGGGTTCAGATACAGGTTTTTTAGGCATGACACGGGTCCTGAAAAGGGGAGCCTATTTTAGTGCAAGCGATTTCTTATCCGCGCAAATATCCGTACTGCGGACCCGGAAACAGCTCATATAGTTATTAAATCACTACTTTGAGTAAGCCATCGCGATTTACGATACCGCATAAAATTGTTTTTCATCCACGTCTTCCCAAGATTTCTCGCACGGGTATAATCCCGCTCTCGTCCAAAAAAGTACTGTTCTCTTTCGATTGAATAAGTTTTTGCGGATTCTTTCTCTCTTAGGTTGGTGAAAATTAATTTGGGGGTGGGGATGTCCGATCTGGCCAGTCTCGCAAAACTCGCGCGGTCTACAGCGCAACTTCCGGTGGGCGTTTATTTTGATGACGCTCTACTGCAAAAAGAAAAAAAGCAACTTTTCCAGCAAGGCCCGCAATACGCCGGCCATGAGCTGATGGTGCCCAATGTGGGCGACTACGCAGCGCTCTCCTGGGAAAACGAAGGCCGCATTCTCGTTCGTAATCCGCAGGGCATTGAGTTGATGTCGAACGTCTGCCGTCATCGTCAGGCAAAAATGCTCAGTGGTCGTGGCCATGCAGACAATATTATTTGCCCTCTGCATCGATGGACTTACGACCTCAAAGGTGAGCTTATTGGCGCGCCGCATTTTGGCGAAACACCTTGTTTGAATTTGTCGACCACACCACTCCAACAGTGGAACGGCCTGCTGTTTGAAAATAATGGCATCGATATCGCGGCACTGATGAAAAATCTGTCAGTGACAAAAGATCTTAATTTTGACGGTTACATGCTCGATCACGTTGAAGTCCATGAGTGCGACTACAACTGGAAAACTTTCATCGAGGTGTATCTCGAGGATTATCACGTCGAGGCTTTCCATCCAGGCCTGGGCAATTTTGTCAGCTGCAATGACCTGCGCTGGGAATTCGGTGAGGGTTACAGTGTGCAAACCGTGGGTGTGAATGCCGCACTGGCCAAGTCAGGCTCGCCGGTATACCGCCGCTGGCAAGAAGAGGTGCTGCGCTTCCGCAACGGTGAAGCGCCACCCCATGGCGCGATTTGGCTGACGCTCTATCCGAACATCATGATCGAGTGGTATCCGCATGTGCTGGTGGTGTCCACACTCTGGCCCAAAGGTCCGCAAAAAACCACCAACGTCGTGGAGTTCTACTATCCCGAAGAAATCGTGCTGTTCGAAAGAGATTTCATCGCCGCTGAACGTGCCGCCTACATGGAAACCTGCGTCGAGGATGATGAAATCGCCTTGCGTATGGATGCAGGCCGACGCATTCTGGTTGATCGCGGTGTCAACGAAGTCGGTCCTTATCAGTCACCGATGGAAGACGGTATGCAGCATTTCCATGAGTGGTATCGCGGCCAGATCGCACTGCAATCAACTTGATGACCGACGCAACCATCGATGCATTGATCTGGCCCGTGATCGCTGCAAACGGTACGTTGATATCCCTTTCCTGAACCGGGAGCATCCACTTGCAATCGCTGTGGATGCTCTTCGCCAGCTTTGTATTCGCCATCATGGGCGTGTGCGTGAAGCTGGCATCGGCAACCTCATCCACCTCCGAAATCGTTATGTGCCGCGGCCTGGTTGGCATGCTGCTGATCGCGGGCTTCGCTCGCATACAGCAAGTGTCCTTGCGCACCACCCTGCCCTGGCATCATGCATGGCGCGGACTGGTCGGCGTGACCGCACTCTGGCTGTGGTTCTTTGCGATCGGTCAGCTGCCATTGGCCACCGCGATGACGCTCAATTACATGGCACCGATCTGGATTGCAGCGATCGTTTTCACGCTAGGCTGGTGGCATAAACAACGCCGCTTTGAATGGGGACTGGCCACAGCGATCATCACCAGCTTCGCCGGCGTCGCACTGCTGCTTAAACCCACGATCCATGCTGAACAATGGCTGGGCGGCTTGCTCGCGCTGATATCGGGCTTTCTCTCTGCACTGGCTTATATTCAGGTTAAAAAACTCGGTCAACTGGGTGAGCCGGAATATAGAGTGGTGTTTTATTTTTCGGTGAGTGGCGTTATCGCCGGTTTGCTGAGTGGACTGGCCGATAGCTATCTGCGCACCGGCGAGTTTCATATTTTGCATACACTCACCGGCACTGATTTTCTGCTGCTCGGATCTATCGGTCTGACAGCCACGATTGCGCAGATGGCGATGACACGCGCCTACAGACTCGGTGCGATGCTGGTGACGGCGAATCTGCAATACACAGGTATTGTTTTTTCCAGTATCTGGGGCATCGTGATCTGGGGCGATCATTTGTCTTTATCCGGATGGCTGGGTATCGTGATCATTCTGGCCAGTGGTGTTGCAGCGACCTTTTATAATGCGCGCAGCAGCATCAAGACTGCAGGCACCTGATCTGATCCATCACCACGGAGAACCGAATGTCGTACACCACACTGATTTCAGTGAAAGAACTTCAACAGCATCTGGATGATCCTGCATTCGTACTACTCGATTGTCGCGGTGAACTGACCGATACGCACGCGGGCGCGGCAGCGTTCGCTGTCGGGCATCTGCCGGGTGCACAGCATGCTGACCCGGATGTGCATCTGTCAGATAAGTCACTGGCTAAAGATGGCTCGTTTCGTGGCCGGCATCCGCTGCCATCGCCCGAAAACTTTATTCAAACGTTGCGTCACTGGGGCATACATCCTCAATCGCAAGTGATCGTCTACGACGGACATGCTGGCATGTTTGCGTCGCGCGTATGGTGGATGCTGCGCTGGGTGGGACACGCTAACGTTGCACTGCTGGATGGCGGATTGCCGGCCTGGCAAGCAGCAGGTGGCGCCGTAACGACTGCGGTCACGACCAAAGCACCGGGCAGCATCACGCTACAAGCATCGCTGGTACGCACGGTATCGGCTGACGATGTTCTGGCCAACCTCGACACAAAACAATCCATCGTGCTGGACGCACGCGCCAATGATCGTTTTCGTGGAGAGAATGAAACGATAGACCCGGTCGCCGGACACATACCGGGCGCGCGAAACCGCGTGTTCAAAGATAACTTGCAATCGAATGGCTGCTTCAAAAATGCTGAAGCCTTGCGCGCAGAATTCAGTGCACTGATACGCAGCCCTGAGTCCACGATCGCGCAGTGTGGATCGGGTATTTCAGCTTGCCACAAC